>NZ_JBEOXI010000244.1:0-11833 GCF_040296465.1 Streptomyces sp. NPDC002130 | reverse complement strand
ACTGGCGCGTCTGGGCAAAGACGACGCTGCTCGAGCAGATGGGCGGTCCGTGGATTCCGGTCCTGTTGCTCCTCGCGAGCGCGGCCGCGACGTGGCTGCTGCTGACCGTCCTGGCCGTACTCGTGGCCGAGCAACCACGCTTCCGACGCGCCTTGCAACGGGAGATGGTGGTCTACCGCGAAGAAACCAACCACCTGCAGGCGACCATTCAGCACAATTCCGGCTAATGTAGCCGTGCGTGGCTGATCCGGGCACGTCGCGAGTACACGCAGTGTCGAGGAAGGCGTGACCCATCATGTCCGTAAAGCCTGGCGCGGCCGCCACAACGGCCGCCGTGAGTACCGCCTCCTGGCTACCACTCGTCGTGGTGGTCCTGACCCAGATCCAGGCGTCGTTCGCCGTCAACGCCCTGACCGTCTCGATGGCCGGTATCACCACCGACCTCGACACGCCCGCAACAAGTGTCGGCACCGCGATCACCGCGGGCACCTTCGCCATGGCTGCCTTCATTCTGCTGGGAGCCAAGATCGGCGCCCGGTACGGAACGCGTCCGGTCTTCCAGATTGCGGTCGCGATTCACGGCCTCGCGATGGCCGCGGTTGCTCTGAGTCAGAGCCCGGCAATGCTGTTCGTGGCGCAAGCTGCGTCCGGCGCAGTGATCGCCCTCATCGCTCCCGCATTGACGGTCTTCATCGCCACGAACTTCAGTGGCGATCAGCAGGCAAAGGCCATCGGTTACCTGGCAGCAGCAATCCCGGCGGCCGGTGTGCTGGCGCTGCTCATCGCCGGTTCCTTCGCGACGACGATCGGGTGGCGATACTCGTTCGCCCTCGTCGTGGCTCTCGCGGTGGTCAACCTGATCCTGAGCTTCCGGGTCAAACCTGTTCCCCCGCAGAAGGACATCACCATCGACTGGGCCGGCGCCGCCATTGCTGCCGTTGCCGTCATCCTGCTCAGCTTCGGATTCAGCGGCCTGAACTCGTGGGGCGTCATCCTTGCCACCGACTCTGCGCCGTTCTCGGTCATCGGTGTTTCACCCGCGGCAATCCTGATCGTCCTCGGCACCATCTGCGCGCAGGGCTTCTTCCAGTGGACGCGAAGCCGCAAGGCGCAGAACAAGCCTCAGCTCTTCAACCTCGACGTTCTCAAGACCGGCGCCGAGCGCGCCACCACGATCTGCATGGCGACGATGATGTTCGTGGGAACCGCGGCCAACTTCCTCATTCCGCTGTACATGCAGATCATCCAGGGCCGCAGCAGCTTGCAGACGTCGTTCTCGATCATCCCGTACACACTCTCGATCTTCATCGCGAGCACCGTCGTCGCGCGCCTGTACAAGACGTACTCCCCGCGCCTGATCGCACGAGCCGGGTTCGTCGTTGTTGCCGCTGGACTCATCCTGTTGGGCCGGATATTGGGGCACGCGGGTGCAGTCGAGTCAGGAAGTGGCGCAGACGATGCGCGCTTTCCTCGACGACCTGGAAACGATCGACCCGGAGTTGGCGTTGTCGTTGGTCTCGACTGCCGAGTTCGACAAGGTGCCAGCAGATCTCAGTGTGGACGGGTTGGTGCGTATCTTCGAGCATTCCCGCTCGAAGGAGATGGGGTATTCGGACACCCCGGGACCGGGCTACGACATCGACTTGTCGCCCGAGGACGGGACCGCGCGCCGGGTCGGTGCCTGGGTCGGCGGGCTGGAAACCAGTGCTCCCAACAGTGTCCTGGTGTCGTTGCCGACGGAGACGCAGCTCACCGACAGTACCCGGCGGTTGCTCGACCCGGATATCGGAGACGCGATCATGAGAGTGATCGTCAAGCATTGGGAACCGGAGCGAGCCCGGTGGAGCATCGGAGACTACCGGCACCTTCTGAAGCGGTCGAAAGGTGAGGTCGAGGTGGGATGGGAAACATACTTCCATTCAGGAGTTACGTTCGATCGCAGCGCGCTGGGGTGCTCGCCGCCGGGGTGACCCTGGACGACCCGCTCCGCGAGAAGATCAAGGAAGCCATCCGGACCGGGGCCTCACCCCGCCACGTCCCCGACGAGATCCTCGAAGTGCCGGGCATCCCGCACACCCGCACCGGCAAGAAACTCGAAGTCCCCGTCAAACGCCTCCTCCAGGGCGCCCCGGTCGAACAGGTCGTCAACCTGGCCACCGTGGATGTCCCCGGACTCATCGACTACTACGTCCGCCTGGGCGCTGAACGCAGGGAACGATCGGCATGACAACCGTACACACCACGATCGCCGTCGCGCTGTCCCTGGTCTTCCTCCCTCTGGGGCTGGCGAAGATCACCGCGGTGCCGTTCATGCGGCAGGCAGCTGCGCACCTCGGCATGTCGCCGGGTCTCTACCGCGTCATCGGCGCCCTGGAAGTGGCGGGAGCCGCCGGGATGCTGTTCGGCCTGGCTTCGACCCCGCTCGGGGTCGCCGCCGCTGCCGGGCTGGCTGTGCTCATGGTGGCTGCCGCGGTGGTCCACCTGCGCCACGGCGACCCGCCCGTGCGGGCCCTGCCCGCCGCCGTACTGGCCCTGACGGCGGTGGCGTACGCCGGGGCGGCGATCGCCACCGGCTGACGCACCGGGTTGCGCGCCGCACCGAGCAGGACACTGTCGATGCCCGACCGCTCACGGGCCTCCCATCCCGACAGCTCACGGGCCTCCCATACGGCGTACCGTCGACAGTGTGGAGTACACCGCCGCCAGCCTTGTGTCCCGTGTCGCCGGCGACCTCGGGCCGAAGGCGGACGAGGTGATCGCCGACGTGGTGCGGTGCCTGCGGCGTGAGGTTCCCGAACTGTGGAGCAACCCGGATCTCGTCCGCATGACGTCCGAGAACATCACCGAGCACGTCGTCGGCGTGCTGGCCGGCCTGGAATACGGCATCGAGCCGAGCGAGATAGATCCGCCGGCCGCCGAGCTGGAACGCGCGCGTCGGCTGGCCCGGCACGGCCCGCCGGTCACAGCGCTGTTGCGGGCCTTCCGGTTCGGTCAGGGCATCGTCCTGGACAGACTGCTTGCCGAAACGCCTCGGCTGACGAAGGACGCGGAGTTGATCAGCGCGGCATCGCGCCTCCTGATCGCGATGGCGAACGGATACGTCGACGACGCGTCCGAGCAAGGTGTCACGGCGTTCCAGGAGGAGCGGGACCGGCGACTGCAATGGCGGCTGTCCCTGGTGAACGAGGCCGGTCTGCGCATCGGAACCACCCTGGACATCGCTCGCACCACCCAGGAACTGGCGGACCTCGCCCTCGACCACTTCGCCGACCTGGTCACCGTCGACCTGCTCGACGCCGTGGTCAGCGGCTACGACGGTCCGGCGCCGAGCCCGCTCGTACTGCGCCGGGTCGCCCAGGCGTCTTCGGCGCAAGGCGGCCCGGAGCCGGCGGTCGGGTTGGGGGCGGTTCACACCTGCGCGGACGGATCGGTCACGGCTCGCGCCCTGACCACCGGCCGGCCGTCCCGGCACACGACGACGCCGACGGATCCGGCCGACGGCTTCGGCACCCCTCCTGCCCGCTCGACGCTGGTGGTGCCGCTGAGCGCCCGCGGCGCCACTCTTGGCGTCGCGCGGTTCTGCCGTCACCGCGACCCGGTTCCCTTCGACGACGAGGACCTGTTCCTCGCCCAGGAGATCGCGGCCAGGGCGGCCGTGGCCATCGACAACGCCCGCCGCTACACACACGCCCATGCCACGGCCCTTACTCTCCAGCGCAGTCTGCTGCCACGGCGTGCGGCGGAGCAGACCGCCGTCGATGTCGCCTGCCGCTACCTGCCCGCCGGAGCCCAGGCCGGTGTGGGTGGCGACTGGTATGACGTCATCCCGCTGTCCGGAGCCAGGGTCGCCCTGGTCGTGGGCGATGTGGTCGGCCACGGCATTCACGCCGCCGCCACGATGGGGCGCCTGCGCACCGCGGTGCGTACCCTCGCCGACGTCGACCTGCCTCCGGAGGAGCTGCTGACACACCTGGACGATGTCGTCATCCGGCTGTCCGCCGAAGCCTCGGCCGACCCGGACCCGGAAACGGCCGGGGACGTCGGCGCCACATGCCTGTACGCCGTTTACGACCCCGTCGACGGCCGCTGCTCCCTGGCCCGCGCGGGGCACGTGCTGCCCGCCGTGGTGAGCGGCGACGGAACCGTCGACCTCCTGGATCTGCCACCCGGTCCGCCGCTGGGCCTGGGCGGACTGCCGTTCGAAGCGGCGGAGGTCGACCTGCCCGAAGGCAGCCTCCTCGCCCTGTACACCGACGGCCTGGTCGAAGCCCGCGACCGCGATATCGAGGCGGGCCTCACCCTCCTGCGCCACGCCCTCGCACAGCCTTCCGCATCCCTGGAGGCCACCTGCGACACCGTGCTCCAGGCCTTGCTGCCCGCAGGCCGGCCCCATGACGACGCCGCCCTGCTGCTCGCCCGCACCCGGGCCCTCGGGGACCACCAAGTCGCCGCCTGGGACGTGGACGCCGACCCGGCGGCCGTCGCCCGGGCTCGTTCGAGCGCCGTCCGGCAGCTGTCGTCCTGGGGACTGGGTGACCTCGACTTCATCACCGAACTGGTGGTCAGCGAACTGGTCACCAACGCCATCCGCTACGGCCGGCCCCCCGTCCGCCTGCGCCTCATCCGTGACCAGTCGCTCCTGTGCGAGGTGTCCGACGCCGGCAGCACCAGCCCCCACCTGCGCCGGGCCCGCGCCTTCGACGAGGGCGGACGCGGCCTGCTCCTCGTCGCCCAGCTCGCCGAGCGTTGGGGAACCCGCCACGCCCGGCAGGGCAAGACGGTCTGGGCCGAGCTGGGCAAGGAGAAGCACGCCGCGCTCTGGGAGCCGGCCTCCGTCCTCTAGCTTGCTCCGGCGCATGAAGAGAGAACACTCGCAGTTCTGATGAGTTCATCGTTTTTTTTGCCGTAACTCTTGACGCAGCATTCCATCAAGCTTGATTATTTCGTCATTACGGCGTTGTTGCGCTGACGGCGCCCGCCCGTGCACGGGATGGAGCGGGAGCTCGCCGGGGCTGCGCTCCCGTCAGCTGTCCGCCGACCGCCCGCCCCACACGCACACCCGTCTTGCCCCCGCTCTGTCACCGCCCCTTCAGGAGGGCTGTTCATGCCCATGCTTGCGGGAATTCCCGTCTACCGCCCCGATCTGTACTCGGCGTCGGCCATCCGCGACACTCATCCGCACTACGCCGCGCTGCGTGAGCTCGGCTCCGTGGTCTGGTTGAGCAAGCACAAGGTCTACGCCCTGCCGCGCTACGCCGAGTGCAAGCAGGTGCTGCTGGACGACGACACCTTCGTCTCCTCGGACGGCGTCGGTCTGAACCCCGTTGCCAACCGTGTGGGGCAGGGCACCACGCTGTGCAGTGACGGTGAGGAGCACGCCCGCCGCCGCTCCCTCCTCGCGCATCGCCTCACGCCCAGGGCGCTGCGCACGATGAAGGACACGGTCGACGAGCAGGCGGCCGCCGTGGTCGCGGCAGCCGTAGCCCGCCGGACGGTGGATGCGGTGGAGGTCGCCACGGCGCTGCCGATGTCGGTCGTCCCCGACCTGGTCGGCTGGCCCCGGCAGGGCCGCGAGCACCTGCTGCGCTGGGCCGGCGCCACCTTCGACGCGCTGGGCCCGTTCAACCGCCAGGCGGTGCGCACCCTCCCCTCGTCCCTCGGCATGATGCGCTACGCCCGCGGTGTCGTCCGCGACCGGTCCGTGCTGGACGGCAGCATGGGCCACGACCTGCTGCGCGCCGCCGACGAGGGCCGGATCATGCCCGCCGAGTGCGTCACCATGATGATCGACTACCTGGCGCCCTCCCTGGACACCACGATCAGCGCCATCTCCAGCGCTCTGTACCTGTTCGCCACCCACCCCGAACAGTGGCGCCTGCTGAAGGCGGACCCGGACCTGGTCCCGAAAGCGGTCAACGAGATCGTCCGCTACGAATCCCCGATCCGCGCCTTCTCCCGCACTGCCGCCTGCGACACGGAACTCGCGGGCATCCCCCTCCCCAAGGGCTCCCGGGTGCTGGTCCTCTATGGCTCCGCGAACCGCGACCCGCTGGAGTGGGACGACCCGGACACCTTCGACATCCGCCGCGACGCCGCCCGCCAACTCGGCTTCGGGCAGGGCACCCACGGCTGCGCCGGCCAGGGCCTGGCCCGCATGGAGACCTCAGCGATGCTCCGCGCCCTGGTCGAACGCGTCGACCGCATCGAGGTGACCGGCCCACCCGAGTGGGCCCTGAACAACGTCATCCATCGCCTCGAGCGCCTGCCGCTCGAACTCATCCCCGCCTGAACCCCGCCGCTCGCCCGTTCGAGGACAGCTGAGGACAGCACCATGAAGATCTCCGTCGACCATCCACGCTGCGAAGGCCACGGCCTGTGCGCCGACCAGGCCCCCGACGTCTTCAGCCTGGACGACGACGCCGAACTCACCTACCACTTCGAGGACACCGACGTCCCTGACGAGCATCAGTCCGCCGCCCGCGCGGCCGTCAACGCCTGCCCGGTCGCCGCCCTGCGAGTCCTGTCGTGACCGCACCGCGCTCGGTGCTCATCGTCGGCGAGTCACTCGCCGGCACCACCGCCGCCCGCCACCTGCGCACCCTCGGCCACACCGGACCCCTCACGATCATCGGCGCCGAGGAGCACGGCGCGTACTCCCGCCCGCCCCTGTCCAAGGCGGTCCTGAAGGACCCGGCCGCGGACCAGACCCTGGGCCTGGCCCTCGACGGGATCGCCGTCGACGTCATCCGCTCGGCCGCCGTCGCGGCCGACACCCGGCGCCGCACCGTCACGACCGCCGACGGCCGCCAGGTCGGCTACGACGCGCTGATCGTCGCCACCGGCGCGGACGCCCGCCGGCTCGCCGCCCCCGGGCAGCGGGGCGAACTCGTCCTGCGCACCCTGGACGACGCCCGCCAACTCCGCGCCCGCCTGGCGGACGCCGGCTCGGCGATCGTGGTCGGCGCCGGCTTCCTCGGCATGGAGGTGGCCAGCGCCTGCGCCGCCCGCGGCATCGCGGTCACCGTCGTGGACGCCGACCGGCCGCTGGAACGCATCCTCGGCGACCACCTGTCCGCCGAGATCACCGCACGAGCCTCAGCACACGGCATCCGCTTCATACAGGCCACCGGCTTCGCCACCCTGACCGGCCACCCCGTGAACGGCGTGGCGCTCCCGGACGGTACCGAGCTCACCGCGGACCTGGTGGTCACCTGCGCAGGAGAAGCACCCTGCGTCGGCTGGCTGGCAGGGTCGGGCCTCGCCGACCGCCTCGGCGTCGGCATCGACGATGCCTGCGCCACCACCGTGCCCGGCGTGTTCGCTGCCGGCGACGTCACCTACCTCCGCGGCGACGGAACACGGCCCGACCGGCGCTCGCCCTTCTGGTCCAACGCCGTCGCCCAGGGCAGGACCGCGGCGGCCTCCGCCCTCGGTCTCCCTCCGTCGGGACCAGCACAGGACGACTACTTCTGGACCGAGGTCGCCGGTCTCACCGTCAAGATCGTCGGAGGTCTGCCGCTCCTCGGTGAACCGACCACGGTGCAAGGCAGCGTGGCCGACGGACGCGCGCTGCTGACCTGGAGTCATGCCGACGGAACGTCGACGGCCGTCGCCTACGGACTGCGCAAACCGGTCGCCGCGCTACGGGCCTTGGCCGCCACGTCTTTGCCGCCGTCACCGTGACGGCGGCACATGAGCGTTGCGACGTAAGGAAGCTACGGGGCGCAGGCATGGCCGGAGTGCTCTTCCGCGGCGCACGCGGCTGATCAACCCGGTCCCTGGGGACAAGCCCGCCCTGATCGAGTACCAGACATGCCTCGGCGCGTCGAGCGCTGCGCTCAGAGGCCCGGACAGCCCGGAAGTTCCACCTCCCTCCATCCAGAGAGCCGCGCATCATCATGTACATCCAAGACCGTCCGCCCGGTTCCAGACCACCGCAGGCAGCCACTGACCACCTTGCTCTGCAGCACCTAGGACCTCAGGGCGGCTCAGGGTCCGCCTGCTCGTGCTCAACCTGGCCGCTGCCGCCATTCCCCTCCTGCTCGACCTGATCCCGGGGATCCGCCTGGCCACCCCTGTGTCCGGCCCATTCACCCTCGGGCTGCTGGTGCTCGGCACCGCTGCGCTGACCTTGGTGGTCGCGGCCCTGTGGTATGAGCGCGCCTGTCGCGTCCACTGCGACCCGAGGGCCGAGGAACTGCGTGGCCGGGCTGCGGCGTCCGAGTCGGCCCACTGGGGGAGACCATGACGTCCGGCGCGGTCCTCGCGGCCGGCGATTCCGGCCTGTTCGCACCCCTGATGGCATTCCTGCTGGTCGTCATCGTCTCATTCCTGCTCTGCCTGGTCGCGGGTGTGGACAACGACACGGTCGCCGACTTCTTCACCGCCAACCGTCCCTGTCCGTGACGAAAAACGCTCTGGCGCTGTCCGGCGACTTCATCTTCACCACCGCCCTGCTCAGCTCCGTCGGCGCCGTTTCCCTCGCGGGCTACGACGGCATGGTGATCGCCATCAGCGCCATCGCCTCACTCGGTGTGCTTCTCCTGCTGGCCGAACCCCTGCGCAACACCGGGCGTTTCACCCTCGGTGCCGTCCTGGAAAGCCGTGTGACCGGCACGGCGACCAGGGTCGCGGGCACCGTGATCACGGTGGCCGTATGCCTGCCGGTGATGGTCGTACAGCTCACGGTGGCAGGTGATGTGACGGCATACGTCCTCGGGTTGAACAGGCCGGGTGCCGCCGAGGTCTGCACGGCTCTCATCGGAGCATTGATCGTCTCCTTCGCCGCGTTCGGCGGCATGCGGGGCAGCAGCATGATCGAGATCGTCAAGGTGATCGTCGTCTTCGGCACGGTTCTGGCGGTGAGCTGGGCCGCCCTCAGCCGTGCCCACTGGGACCTGGGCACCCTGCTGGAGACCGCTGCCGGCCACCGTGGCGGGGCGCAGTCCTTCTACGCCCCCGGCCTGCTGTACGGGGACACGCTGACAGGCAGACTGGATCTGGTCTCGCTGTGCGTCACCGTCATCCTGGGGTCTGCCGTGTTTCCGCACATCGTTTTGAGGGTGAGCGCTTCCCGGAACGGGCCGGCGGCCAGACGGGCCTCCACTGCCGCCGTCGTCATGATCACGCTGTTCTACGGCGCCATGGTTCTCACCGGGCTGAGCGCGGCGGCGACGTTGGGTGCCGAGGTCATCGCCTCGCACGACCCGCAGGGAAACACAGCGCTGTTCCTGCTCGCCGACACCCTTGCCGGAAGCGGCACCGGGCTGTTGTTCACCATGGTCGCCTCCGCCGCGTTCGTCACCGTCCTCGGCACCGTCGCCGGGCTCTCCATGGCCGCCTCCGGGGCGCTGGCGCACGACCTGTACCCCCGGGTGGGCCGTCGAGGTGGCGGTGGTGAACGGAACGAAGTGAACGTGGCACGTGCAGCGGTGATGGTGTTCGGCCTGGTCAGCGTGTACCTGGCTGTTGTGCTGCACCACTGGAGCATCGTGGCCCTGAGTTTGTTCGCCGCCGCGCTGACCGCTTCAGTGGTTCTCCCTGCACTGGTGTACAGCCTCTTCTGGAAGGGCTTCACCAGAACCGGGCTGCTGTGGACGCTCTACGGATCACTGGCGTGCTGCGTTGTCCTCGAAGCATTCGGCCCCGCTGTCTCCGGTGACCCCGTAGCCCTCTTCCCGCACCGGGACTTCCACTGGTTTCCGCTGCAGAACATCGCTCTGGTAACCGTCCCCGTCGGGTTCTTCCTCGGCTGGGCGGGCAGTCTGCTCAGCCGTCGGTCCCACGTCGATAACGACCGCTACGTCGACATGCAGACCGCACTGCTGATCGGTCACAAGCCGATCACCCCACCGTGAGGTGCTGTGGGAAGACACGGGCATCGCGCGGTTCACGTCGGAGCAGCAGCTCACGGAGCCTGGCGTCACCGAGGTGTTCGGAAGTGGGGCCGCCTGTCTGATGGCCTTGGCGAACGCCATCAGGCAGGCGCGGCACATCGAAGGATCACCGGCGCCTCCGCCTCACATACGGTCTCGATTCCGGACGGCGCGAACTCACGGCACTGGTGAGCGGCGCTCGGATCGCTCGGCTGATCGGTCAGCTGCGAGCCGCTTCCTTCCCAGGGCCTGCCGGCGAGCCGGGGCAGCAGCACGCGTTGAGGCGCCAGGCGCATCAAACGGTTGACGATCCGCTGGGCAGCCCGGCGATGACCACTCCCCGCTCGGCGTCGGGATCGTCGAATCCCGGGCAGTGGCCGCTCTCCAAGCCGACGGACTGGACGAACTCCGTGCACACCGGGCCCGGACACAGCACGGCGAGCGTGACGCCCGTGGCCGGCTGGCTCGGCGCACAGGCCCTCGCTCGGGAGCTGCGGTATGCCTTCGGCCGGTCAAGGACCAGTGGTAGGTCATAGCCATTCGTTGATCGCGGCAATGAGGACGGTGGCCTCGAAGCGGACCGCGAGTTTGTCGAAGCGGCAGGCCACCGATCGGTTGCGCTTGAGCCGGTTGATTCCGCACTCGACCGCGTGCCGGGCCTTGTAGTCCTCGCGATCGAAAGCCGGAGGCCGCCCGCCAGGCTGCCCGAGTCGCTTGCGGTTGGCGGCCTGGTCGGCACGCTCCGGGATCGTGCACAGGATTCCCCGCTTTCGCAGGTAAGCCCGGCTGGCTCGGGACGAGTACGCCTTATCGCCCCGCACTCGCAGGGGGCGGACACGGGGACGTCCGGGTCCGGTGCGGGGCACCCGGATGCCTTCCAGGACTGCCGCGAACTGGGGACTGTCACCACGCTGACCTGCGGTCACCAGCAAACTCAGCGGCCGTTGGCCCTGCTCGCAGGCGAGATGGACCTTGGTGGTGAA
The DNA here is from genome assembly GCF_040296465.1 of Streptomyces sp. NPDC002130. NCBI lineage: Bacteria > Bacillati > Actinomycetota > Actinomycetes > Kitasatosporales > Streptomycetaceae > Streptomyces > Streptomyces sp. NPDC002130. The sequence goes on along the minus strand of NZ_JBEOXI010000244.1, from coordinate 975 downwards.
GCCTCCCCGGGACCGTCCCAAGCCGTGATCGCCGGGCTCGGCGCGGGATCCGCCCGGCGGTTCCTTCTGGGCCTGCCCGTCGCGGCGGGCGCCTGCGGCATGCTGATGGGCCCGGCAGATCGTGGAGTCGACGTTGACCTCCCACGTGATCAGCCCTGCCGCATCCGCCCGAGCCTGCAGTCGGGTCAGCAGTTCGAACCAGGTGCCGTTACGTTGCCAGCGGCGGAAGAGACCATAGACCGTCTGCCACGGACCGTACTCCGACGGCAGATCCCTCCACGGAGCACCGGTACGAACGCGCCACCGGATCCCATTGATCAGCCTCCTCCGCCCCACCGCCGGCCTGCCCCGTATCGCGACCGGCAGCATTGGCTCCAGCACGGCCCACTGATTGTCAGAAAGATCCCCTCGCCCCACACCGCGATCATCACGGCGCAGGACGAACGATGAAGCCCACTTCTAAAACACGGCCTAGTCCTCAACGGCAAGTGGGTCGTGGCAGATTGGGGGCTGGGCCGCCAGCCCCGAGGGGAGACTAGCGATTCGCACCGAACTCGGACCGGCACCGGCTTTGGGTCCGAGGGATTCGCCGCGCCGGAGCTGTCATCCGGAAATCCCCATAACGTGGCGGCAAGTGCCGACATCTACAGCATCGGACGGCTCATCGCAGCCATCCTGACCGGTGAGCGTCCGGCGCAGAACCTACCGCTGCTGCCCGCAAACGGGCCATGGCGAGCCGTAGTAGCGGAAGCGACTCGCCACAAGCCCACCGACCGACCGCAGGACGTGGATAAGTTCCTCCGCCTACTCAAGAACATCCCGTGACCGTTCCCACGCCGTCCCAGCGTTGCCAGGCACTGAGCCTGGTCCGCCCCAGCTAAGACCGTGTCCTACGTGGTGAGGCGGATGAGTCGCTTGTAGCAACACAGTGCGGCGGCGAGGCCGAGAAAGGCCAGGTAGTTGCGGGGGTGGCGC
>NZ_JBEOXI010000243.1:0-11851 GCF_040296465.1 Streptomyces sp. NPDC002130 | reverse complement strand
CTAATCCCCACCGAAGTGGTTCATCGTTCGACTTGCATGTGTTAAGCACGCCGCCAGCGTTCGTCCTGAGCCAGGATCAAACTCTCCGTGAATGTGTACCGGTAATCCGGTGCAACACCACGAGAGCGGAACAGTCAGGCGGAATAAGCCCGACCGTTCACAGCGTCCTCGCTGTGTTTTTTCAAAGGAACCTCGACCATCGGTTGTCCGATGGACGGGGTATCAACATATCTGGCGTTGACTTTTGGCACGCTGTTGAGTTCTCAAGGAACGGTCGCTTCCTTTGTACTCACCCTCTCGGGCTTTCCTCCGGGCGCTTCCCTTCGGTCTTGCGTTTCCGACTCTATCAGATCTTTCCGATCCGATTTCCTCGGTGCTTTCCAGGTTCCCGCTTCCGCGTTTCCCTTTCCGGCGGTTCCGACTCTATCAGATCCTTTCGGGCCTGATCCCCGGTCAGCGGGGTTTGTCTTCGCGGCTGTTGGGCCGTTCCGACGTTCCCAACCTTAGCGCGCCCTGTCGGCGATTCCCAAATCGAGGCCGTTCGGAGTCGATCAGGTCGTCGAGTCCCAATTCGAATTGAATTCGGGCGTGCCGAAATCAACCCCGTCGGGAGGTCGAGCTTGTGGTTGGGATGCCGCTGCTGCGGCGGAAGGTGCTGCCGAAGAACCGTTACGGCTCCGTGGCAACCCGAAGAACTCTACGGATCCGCCAGGGGCGTGTCAAGCGTCCCTTGTCAAGATCTTTTCGGCCCCGCTGTCAGTCCAGGTCGCTGAGGCGTCCGCCGGCGTCCGGCTGTGCGTGCTCGACCCGGCGCAGCAGGCGCGTGAGCACTTCGCCCAGCGCCGTGCGCTCGTCCGGTGACAGGTCCTGGAGCAGGTCCTCCTCGAAGACCGTCGCCAGGCGCATTGCCTCCAGCCACTTCTCTCGCCCCTCTGATGTCAGCTCCACGATGACTCGTACGCGGTTCGACTCGTCTCGCTCACGGGTCACCAGAGATTCGGCGACCATGCGGTCGATCCGGTGGGTCATCGCGGCCGGGGTGAGGCCGAGGCGCTTGGCGAGGTCGCTGGGGCCAAGACGGTAGGGGGCTCCGGAGAGGACGAGGGCCTTGAGGACCTCCCACTCCGCGTTGCTGATGCCGAGGGCCGAGGTCTGGCGGCCGTAGGCGACGTTCATGCGGCGGTTCAGGCGGGAGAGGGCCGAGACGATCTGCTCGACCTGGGGGTCCAGGTCCTGGAACTCGCGCTGGTACGCGGCGATCTGCTCTTCGAGGGTCGGCTCGCTGAGGCCGGGAGTGTCGCCCATGTGCGCAGTATCGCACGGTCCTTCTTTGCCTTGAAGTCCTTGAGTATGTACTCTTTAGCTTCGAACTTTAGTTTCGAAGTCTTCACTCCTAACTTGTGAGAGAGGTGAACGTGACCAGGGCGATGGGCGCAGCGATGCGCCGGATTCACGTGGGTAACGCACTCAGCGCGTTCGGGCTCGGCTTCACGGTCCCGTACCTGTACGTCTATGTGGCGCAGGTGCGAGGGCTTGGGGCCATGACGGCGGGTCTCGTACTCGCCGTCTTCGCTGTGGCCGCGCTGGTCGTGCTGCCGTTCGCCGGACGGGCCATCGTCCGGCGCGGCCCGCTGCCGGTGCTGCTCACCGCCTTGGTCACCGCCGCTCTGGGTGCCCTCAGCCTGGGGATCGCGAGCAGTGCGGCTGCCGTGCTGGTCTCGGCCTCGCTGCTGGGGGCGGGGCAGGCCGTGATGCAGCCGGCGCTCGCGACGATGATCGTCGACTGCTCCTCGGCGGAGACGCGGTCGCGTGCCTTCGCCATGCAGTTCTTCCTGCAGAACCTCGGGCTCGGCGTCGGCGGCCTCATCGGCGGGCATCTCGTCGACACGACGAGCGCCGCCTCCTTCACGCTGCTCTTCGCGATCGAGGCGGCGATGTTCCTGCTGCTCGTCGTGGTGATGGTGACCGTTCGAATGCCGCACGCGCCGCGGATCGAGGACGCCCCGAAGGCCTCGGGCCGGGGCAGCTGGAAGCAGCTGATGGGCAACCGGGCCATGGTGCAGCTGTGTGTGCTGGGCTTCGTGCTGTTCTTCGCCTGCTACGGGCAGTTCGAGTCGGGGCTGAGCGCCTACGGGGTCGAGGCGGCCGGGATATCGACGTCCGCGCTCGGAAGCGCGCTCGCCGCCAACACGCTGATGATCGTCGTCGCGCAGTTCGCCGTGCTGCGGTTCGTGGAGCGGCGCCGGCGGTCGCGGGTGATCGCCGCTGTCGGGCTGATCTGGGCCGTGGCGTGGGTCGTCGCCGGGTACGCGGGGCTCGGGCACGGGAGCCAGGAGATGGCGACGGCCGCGTTCGTGTCGACGTACGCGCTGTTCGGGCTGGGTGAGGCGATGTTGTCGCCGACCGTGGCCCCGCTGGTCGCGGATCTCGCCCCGGAGGGGATGGCCGGGCAGTACAACTCGGCGTTCGCCCTGGTCAAGCAGCTGGCGCTGGCCGTCGGGCCGGCGGTGGGCGGGCCGCTCGGGGCCTCGCTGCACGCGCCGTACATCGTGGCGTTCCTGGTGTTCTCGCTGGGGATCACCGTCCTGGCCGTGCGGTTGGGGCGGCAGCTGACCGATGTGCAGGATCAGCCGTGGCTCGGGAAGAGCCGGGTCGTGGCGCGGGGTGGGGCGCCCGTTTCCGCGGACGTCTGATCCCGGGTCCCGTCCAGGGCCGACGGGCCCTAGGTGGTCTGGGTGCGGGGCAGGGCGAACTCGCACCAGACCGCCTTGCCTCCGCCCGGTGTGCGGCGGCAGCCCCAGTTCGACGCGATCGTGGCCACGATGGCGATGCCCCGGCCCGATTCGTCCCCCGGTTCCGCGCGGCGGCGTCTGGGGAGGTGGTCGTCGCCGTCGGTGACCTCGATGATCAGGCGTCTGTCCGTGCGGCGCAGGCGCAGCCGCATCGGCGGGGTGCCGTGCTGGAGGGAGTTGGCGACCAGTTCGCTGGTGGCCAGGACGCCCAGGTCGTGCAGGTCGGCGGGAAAACGCCAGCTGGTCAGGACGCCCGAGGCGAAGGCACGCGCGCGGGGAGCCGCTTCCACTCCGCCCAGGAGTTCCAGGGCGGCGTTGCGGAAGAGCTCGCTGTCCGCTCCGGTGCGGGCGGGGTGCTGGAGGACCAGGACGGCCACGTCGTCGTCGTGGTCGGGTGTCACGCCCGCGGAGCGGACCAGGCGGTCGCAGACGACCTGGGGTGTGCCGGTGGCGCCGGCCAGGGCGCGTTCCAGGGCGGCGATGCCCTCGTCCAGGTCCGCGTCGCGGCGCTCGACCAGGCCGTCCGTGTAGAGGACGGCCGTGGAGCCGGGGGCGAGGGGGATCGAGCCCGAGGCGTGCATCCAGCCGCCGGTGCCGAGCGGGGGGCCGGTGGGTTCCTCGGCGCGCAGGACCGTGCCGTTCTCGTCGCGGACGAGGATCGGGAGGTGCCCCGCCGAGGAGTAGATCAGCTTGCCCTCGTTCGGGTCGTGGATGGCGTACGCGCACGTGGCGATCTGGTTGGCGTCGATCTCGGCTGCCAGGCCGTCCAGGAGCTGGAGGATCTCGTGCGGGGGGAGGTCGAGGCGGGCGTAGGCGCGGACCGCCGTGCGGAGCTGGCCCATGACGGCGGCCGCGCGGACGCCTCTGCCCATGACGTCGCCGATGACCAGGGCCGTGCGGCCGCCGCCCAGGGTGATGACGTCGTACCAGTCGCCGCCGACCGCGGCTTCCGTGCCGCCGGGGTGGTAGGTGGCGGCGATGCGCAGGTCGTCCGGTTGTTCGAGTTCCTGCGGGAGCAGGGAGCGCTGGAGGGTGACCGCCGTTTCGCGCTGGCGGCGTTCGCTGGCGCGCAGGCGTTCCGCGGCTTCGGCGTGGTCGGTGACGTCGGTGGCGAAGACGAGGACGCCGCGGCCGTCGCTGCCGCCCTTGCCGTCGCCCTGGGCGACCGGGGTGCACGTGAAGCTGTAGGAGCGGCCGTCTGGGGCCTTGCGTGACTTGACCGTACGCGGTTTGCCGCTGCGCTGGACCTGGTCCAGGAGGGGGAACAGACCGAGGGCGTCCAGCTCGGGGAGGGCCTCGCGGGCGCGCTCGCCCAGGGGGCGCACGCCGAAGGCGGTCGTATAGGCGTCGTTGACGTAGGCGATGCGGTGGTCGGGGCCGTGGACCAGGGCGACGAGGGACGGGGCGCGGTCGAGGACCTCACGCACCCGCAGTTCGTCGACGGCGGGAACGGACGGTGTCTCGTCGGTCAGTTGTTCGGCGCGGGCGGCGGGTACGGAGCCGTCCCCCCGCCGGTCCGGGGAGGCCGTCTGCTCGGTCCGCGCTGCGGCGCGGCGCTGCGTTCCGGGGAGCCGGGCGCTCCAGCGCGTGAAGTTCACGAATCCTTGCCTCGTGTAGTGGTCGGCGGCCGGCACCGGAACCGGCCGGGGCCCCGGAGGGCCCGCACCGGGGCTCGTGGTGGCGTGCCCGCGGTGGTGGACCAGTCTGGCAGGGCGCGGACCGGACCGACATCCGTCAGACGCCGGGCCGGCCGCTGGAGTTCCTGGGTCCGGTCAGGACGACCCCTTCGGGTTGTGCGGGGGGTCTTGAGAAGGCTTTCCACCGGCCGCGAGTTCGAACTCCGCCCTGGGGTGTTCGAGTGAACCCAGGGAGACGATCTCCCGTTTGAACAGGCCGGCCAGGGTCCATTCGGCCAGCACCCGCGCCTTGCGGTTGAAGGTGGGCACACGGCTGAGGTGGTAGGCGCGGTGCATGAACCAGGCGGGATAGCCCTTGAGCTTGCGCCCGTAGACGTGGGCGACGCCCTTGTGCAGGCCCAGCGAGGCGACCGAACCGGCGTAGGCGTGTTCGTACGTCTGCAGTGGTTCGCCGCGCAGGGAGTGCACGATGTTGTCGGCGAGGGCCTTGGCCTGGCGGACCGCGTGCTGGGCGTTGGGGGCGCACTCGCGGCCCGGTTCCCCGGCGGTGACGTCGGGGACGGCGGCGGCGTCTCCGGCCGCCCACGCGTGCGTGGTGCCGTCGACCGACAGTTCCGGCGTGCACTTCAGGCGTCCGCGGCCGTTGCGGGGCAGGTCGGAGGCGGCGAGCACCGGGTGGGGTTTCACGCCGGCCGTCCAGACGACCGTACGGGTGGGGAAGCGGGCACCGTCGCTGAGGACGGCGACCCGGTCGGCGCAGGACTCGAGGCGGGTGTGGAGGCGGACGTCGACGTTGCGGCGGCGCAGCTCGGTGACGGTGTAGCGGCCCATCTCCTCGCCGACCTCGGGCAGGATGCGGTCCGAGGCCTCGACGAGGATCCACTTCATGTCGTCGGGCTGGACGTTGTGGTAGTAGCGCGCGGCGTAGCGGGCCATGTCCTCCAGTTCGCCGAGCGCCTCCACGCCGGCGAAGCCGCCGCCGACGAAGACGAAGGTGAGGGCCGCGTCGCGGATGGCGGGGTCGCGGGTGGAGGAGGCGATGTCCATCTGCTCGATGACGTGGTTGCGCAGGCCGATGGCCTCCTCGACGGTCTTGAAGCCGATGCCGTGGTCGGCGAGGCCGGGGATCGGCAGGGTGCGCGAGACGGAGCCGGGGGCGAGGACGAGCTGGTCGTAGGACAGTCGCTGTCCGCCTGTGCCCTCCTCCTCGGTGGCGAGGGTGGTGACGGTCGCGGTGCGTTTCGCGTGGTCGACGGCGGTGGCCTCGCCGATCAGGACCCGGCACCGGTAGAGGACGCGGCGCAGCGGTACGACGACGTGGCGGGGGGAGATGGCGCCCGCGGCGGCCTCGGGGAGGAACGGCTGGTAGGTCATGTACGGGTCGGGGGTGACGACGGTGATCTCCACCTCGCCCCGGTCCAGCTCCCGTTTCAGTCTGCGCTGCAGGCGCAGGGCCGTGTACATCCCGACGTAGCCGCCACCGACAACGAGAATGCGCGCACGTTCCTTCACCATCCCATGACGCACCCGTCGCTTGCGTTTGTCCACAGCCTCGACGAATTGTGTGACCGGAGCGGGAGGGCGCGCGGAGTTGGCCGGATTAGCGCCCGCACCGAATTCGCGCAGGTCAGGAGGGGTGATGCAGGGGGCGCGCGGGGGCACATTCGGGACGTATGCCGCCCGTACTCCGATCGGTGGGCGCTCCGTGCGGAACGTGCCCCTTCTGAATTGACTCCCTCTCAACTATGTTCGTGTGTCGACGGGGTGTAGGGGGATGCGCTCACCGGGGTCCGCGACGGGCGGGCCGCGGAACGGGCCGGTTCCCGCGTCCCGGCATCGTATGGCGGGGAGTCTCCGGGGGGAGACGTCATTACCGGGGGAATACTTATGCATGTTCAGGACTCTCATTGGTCGCCCGCGTCCGCAGTCGCGGCGGGCGGTATGACGATGAGCGCGGCGGCGGGCAGCGGACGCGACGCGTCCCGGACGACGCCGCTGCGTGTGGACGCACAGCGCAATCTGGAGCACGTACTGCGGGCGGCGCGCGAGGTCTTCGGCGAGCTGGGGTACGGCGCGCCGATGGAGGACGTGGCGCGGCGCGCGCGGGTCGGCGTGGGCACGGTGTACCGGCGGTTCCCGAGCAAGGACGTCCTGGTGCGTCGGATAGCCGAGGAGGAGACCTCCCGGCTGACCGACCAGGCGCGTGCGGCGCTCGGGCAGGAGGACGAACCGTGGTCGGCGCTGTCGCGCTTCCTGCGGACGTCGGTGGCCTCCGGCGCGGGGCGGCTGCTGCCGCCGCAGGTGCTGCGGGTCTCCGTCGAGGACGGTGCCGGTGGCCCGCGGGTGCCGCAGCAGCGGACCCAGCCGGGCACGACGGAGCTGCGACTGGTGCCGGACCAGCCCGTCGCGGTCGCTTCGGTACCGGCGGCAGCGGCCGAGGACGACGCCGGGACGACGGCGCTGCTCGAGGTCGTGGGCCGGCTCGTGGACCGGGCGCGTGCGGCCGGTGAGCTGCGGGCGGACGTGTCGGTGTCGGACGTGCTGCTGGTGATCGCCACGGCCGCGCCCTCACTGCCGGACGCCGCTCAGCAGGCGGCCGCGTCGGCCCGGCTGCTGGACATCCTGCTGGAGGGTCTGCGCTCGCGACCGGCCTGAGCCACCGGGACCCGGGTCGAACAGGCCCGGGTCGGGTGGGGCTTCCGGGCTCGGGCGGCACGTCCGGGCCCGGAGCGAGCCGGAGAGAAGAGGGGGAGCCTTCCCCGAATGAGTGACGGCCAGTACTGCCGTGCGATGAATCCCCACGGATGAGTGATCGTCCGAACTTCGGGCTTCTGACCATAAGCCCATATGGCACTCTGACCCGGTGGTCTGGACGGGTTGGACGGCTGCCGGGGGCTTTCCGCGATGAGCGTTGACGGGCGGGACGAGTCGAGCGGCAGCGGGCACGGCGACGCCACGGCCGACGGCCCGGTCCCGCCGAAGGTGCCGAGTCAGGGCGGACGCGCGAGCGTGCCGCCCGCCGGGCACCTGGGCGACGGCTCGGTCCCTGCCCAGCGCGACCGGTGCGAGGACGGCGCCCTGCCGCCGCGCGAGACGCCGCCGTCCGACGCCGGCCTCATCGACCGGATGCGCGCGGGCGACGACACGGCGTACGAGGAGCTGTACCGGCGCCATGCGCAAGCCGTGCGCCGGTACGCCCGCACCTGCTGCCGCGACGCCCACACCGCGGAGGACCTGACCGCCGAGGTCTTCGCCCGCATGCTGCAGGCGGTACGCGGCGGCGCGGGCCCCACGCACGCCGTACGCGCCTACCTGCTCACCTCCGTCCGGCGCGTCGCCGCCTCCTGGACGAGGTCGGCACGGCGCGAGCAGCTCGTCGACGACTTCGCGGTGTTCGCCGCCCAGTCCGCGCACGGGCCCGACGTGTCCGGCGACGACACGCTCGAACTGGGCGCGGACGTACGGGCGATGCACGAGGCCGAGCGGTCCATGGCCATGCGGGCCTTCCGTTCGTTGCCGGAGCGCTGGCAGGCCGTGCTGTGGCACACCGAGATCGAGGACGAGTCCCCCAGCGAGGTCGCCACGCTGTTCGGGCTGGACGCCAACGGCACCCGCGTACTCGCCAGCCGGGCCCGCGAAGGGCTCAAGCAGGCCTATCTCCAGGCCCACGTCAGCGCCACGCTCACCGGTGACGAGGAGTGCGCACGCTACGCCGACCAGCTCGGCACCTACGCCCGCGGGCGGTTGCGCATCCGCGCCGAGCGGGGGCTGCGCAAGCACCTGGACGAATGCGCGAAGTGCCGACTGGCCGCGCTGCAGATCGAGGAAGTGGCCGGCGGCATCCCGGCGGTCGTACCGGTCGCCGTCATCGGCTGGTTCGGGGCCGCCGGGTACGCGAAGGCCGCCGGGCTCATCGCCGGAGGTGCGGGAGCGGCCGGTGCGGCGGGGGCGGCCGCGGCGGGTGGGTCCGCCGGTGGGGCAGCCGCAGCGGGGGGTGGTTCGGCCGGTGGCGGAGGTGGTGCGGCGGTCTCCGAGGGGGTCGGCGCGCCGGTGAAGGCCGGTATCGCGGCCGGTGTGGTCGCCGTGGGTGTGGTGGCGGCGGTGGTGATGGCACTGACCGGCAACGAGAAACCGAACGAAGAAGCCGAGGCCGCGCCCTCGCCGCCGCCGCCGTCGTCGGTGGTGCGCCCGGGTGAGCCCACGCCCCCGCCCTCCTCCTCACCCCCCGGACCGGGGCCACGGCCGCCGGGGATTATGCCCGCGCGCGCCGAGACGCCCGCACCGACACCGAGCCCCAGGACCAGCCCGAGTCCGGACCCGGAAGCGGCCCCCACGCCACCCCGGACGCCCGCTCCACCACCCACGCCCCCGAAGCCGACTCCGCCCCCTGCCCCCACACCGACGCCCACTCCGCCACAGCCCCCGCCTCCCCCGCCCGCCCCGGTCGTCTACCAGTGGAGCGAACTGTCGTACGACATCAGCGGCGACGGCACGAAGCCCGAGATGCGGATCGGTTCGAGCAGCTGGGTCTGGCAGCGGTCCGGCCTGTCGGTCGGCGACCAGCGCTACGCCCACGGCGTCACCGTGCACGGCCGCTCGTCCGTCACCATCGACCTCAACCGCGCCTGCTCGTCGTACGACGCGCTCGTGGGAGTGGACGACATGACGTTGAGGCTCGGCAAGGTGTACTTCTCCGTCTATGCCGACGGGATCAGGCTGTGGCGGTCCCCGCTGGTCGAGGGCGGTGACCCGGCCGTGCCCGTCCATGTGAACCTCACCGGCCGCAGTACGGTCCGGCTGGTGGTGGAACCGCGCAGCGCTCTCGACGACCTGATGCCGGTGGACTGGGCGGAGTCCCGGTTCACCTGCGGCTGACGGTACGGCTGCGGCTGACGGCAGGACGGCTTACGACACCCGGTCGGGGGCATACCTACGGCACGCCTCCTCCAGCTCGCGCACGGCGTCGTCCGCGGTGAGAACCGTGCCCCGGGCCCGCTCCGCCTCGCACCGGGCGCTCCCCAGAGCCGCACGCGCGGCAGCCTCGGCGCGTTCCGCCGGGGCGCGCTCCGGAATGGAGCGCGGGCGGCCCGACCGCCAGTGGTCGCCGGCGCCGAGCAGCCTGACCACGCGCGGGAAGTCGCCGAGATCGGCCAGCAGTCCCGCCGCGCCGTCCACGACCGTGGCCCTGACCACCTCCGAGCACCGCTTGTCCACGGCTTCGCGCAACACGGCGGTGACCTTGGCCAGGGCAGACCGCGGACCGGACTCCTGCGCGGTGATCACGGCGTCGAGCAGGAGCAGCATCACCATGAACTGGGGTGGCGGGGAGCCGGGAGCGGTGTTGGCGCGGGCCTCCTCGCACCACGCCCGCGCCCGGCCGGTCTGCCCGTCCTCGAGGGCCATCTGGGTGCGCATCAGCAGGACGTACGCCTTGGAGTCCCGCACTCCGTACCGTTCGGCGGCGGCGGTGGCCTCGTCCAGCAAGGACAGCGCGGACACCCGGTCGCCCGCACGGTAGGCGATCTCGGCGAGCCGGGCGATGAGGAACGGCGACTCGGCGTAGGCGCCCACCTCGTAGGCGAGCCGCAGCGCCTCCTCGTACTCCCCCTTGGCCTCCTCGAAACGGCTGCGCACCATGGCGGCCTCGCCCGCGGCGCTGCACACCTGGGCGCGCAGCCAGCGGTCGCCCGTGCGGCGGCTGAGGACCCGTAGTTCCGCGAGGTCGTCGTCGACGCCCTCCAGGCCCCCGGGTCCGTCGACGACCGTGTGCGCGCGGAACATCAGGGCGACGGAGATCTCCCAGTCGCCGCCGTACCTACGGCAGTTGGCGACGGCGGCGTCCAGGACGGTGCCGACCTCGCTCGGGTCGCCCAGAAAGGAGGAGAGGATCGGGCAGACGAGCCCCGGGATACGGGCCGCGTGCGGACCGCCGCCCCTGTAGTGGGCCCACACCCGCTCCATGTACGGCAGCCGCTCGGCGGCGAACGTCTCCACGGGCGCGACCTCGGTCATGAAGAACAGATGCAGCAGGCGCACGTCCATCCGCAGGGCGTGCAGCGGATGCCCCACCTCCCCGTCCGACGCGGTGAGGAAGTGGTCGAGATGGCCGGGCTCCGGCTCGCCGCCGGGCGGCACACGCCCCGCCACGTCCAGGGCCACACCGAGGCGCAGCGTCCGCTCGAGCCACTCCATGCCCTCGTGCCGGTAGTTGCGCAGCCACCAGAACCAGCCCATGGCCAGGGCGAGGGCGGCGGCCTCCGCCTCGTCCCGGGCCGCGAGGGCCCGGTCGAGGGCCGCGCGGATGTTGTCCAGCTCGGTCTCCAGACGGGAGATCCACGGCAGTTGCCCGGCGGAGCGCAGCTGCGGATCGGCCCGCGCGGCGAGCGCACGCGCCCACGCGCGGTGCCGGAGCTCGGCGGTGGTGCGCAACCCCGGGGTGTCGGCGGCGCGCTCGACGGCGTACTCGTGGATGGTCTCCAGCATCCGGTACCGCATGCCGGAGGAGCCGTCGTCCGCGCCGGGCGCCGCGACGACGAGGGACTTGTCGACGAGGGCCCCGGTCAGCTCGGCGGCGGGCCCGGAGCACACGGCCTCGGCTGCCGTGAGGTCCCAGCCGCCCGCGAACACGGACACCTCGCGCAGCATCGTCCGCTCGGCGTCGTCGAGGAGGTCCCACGACCAGTCGACGACGGCGCGCAGGGTCTGCTGGCGGGGCAGGACCGTACGACTCCCGGAGGTGAGGAGGCGGAAGCGGTCGTCGAGGCGGTCGGCGATCTGCCGGGGCGTGAGCAGCCGGAGCCGGGCCGCCGCCAGTTCGATGGCGAGTGGCAGCCCGTCCAGCCGCCGGCAGATCTCCGCCACCGCCTGCTCGTCGCGGAGAACGGCCTCCGCGTCGGGACGGACAGCGGTGGCTCGCTCCGCGAACAGCCGGCGGGCGTGGGCAGGGCGCAGGGGCTCGACCGGGCGGATCAACTCGCCCGGCACACCCAGGGGTTCCCGACTGGTGGCCAGGATCGTGAGCCCCGGGCAGCGGGTCAGCAGGGTCTCCGCGAGGTGGGCGGCGGCGCCGATGACATGTTCGCAGTTGTCAAGGATCAGAAGGAGGCTGCGCGGCGCGCAGAACTCCACGAGCAGCCCGACCGGGTCGTCCTGCACTGCCGTGAGCTCGCTGGTCATCAGCACGGTCTCGCGCAGACCGAGCGCACTGACCACCGCTCCCGGCACCGCCTCCGGGCGGTCGAGCGGGGCGAGCTCGGCCAGCCATGCCTGCGGGAGCCCGGCGGCGGCTTCCTCGGCGAGACGGGTCTTGCCGGAGCCGCCCGGTCCGGTGAGGGTGACGAGCCGGGCCCTGTGCATGTCGGAACGGATGGCGTCGATCTCGGGTTCCCGGCCGACGAAAGAGGTCAGCCGCGGGCGGATGGC
>NZ_JBEOXI010000242.1:0-11874 GCF_040296465.1 Streptomyces sp. NPDC002130 | reverse complement strand
GCCGCCGCGACGTCACAGACACGTACGGCAGGCACGACCCGCAGGGGACGAGCCGGGCCGCCGCGACGTGAGAGGCACGTGCGGCGGCCACGGCGGCTATGCCGTCAGGCATCGGTCACACGCCCTGCGTGGCCTTCCGGCGGCGCAGCGCGTACATGCCGGTGCCGGCGACCGCCAGCGCGGCCAGCCCGCCGGCGGTCACACCCGGCGCGGAGGCCAGCCCGCCGCCACCGGTGTGCATGCCACCGCGCGGCTTGTCGTGCTTGCCCTCCCAGGAGCCCTTCTCGTGCTTGTCGCCCCAGTCGCCCTTCTCGTGCTTGTCACTCCAGTCGCCCTTGTCGCCGTAGCCGTCCTCGTCCTGCTTGCCGCCCCAGTCGTCCTCGTCCTTGTACGTGTCCGGGTCGTGCTTGGAGTGGTCCCAGTCGTCCGAGTTCACCGCGGCCAGCGCACCGCCGCCGGTGTGCACGCCGCCGTGCGGCTTGCCGTGCTCGTCGTGCTTGCCCTCCCAGTCGCCCTTCTCGTGCCCGTGCTCCTTGCCGTGCTCCTTGCCGTGCTCCTCGTGCTTGCCCCCTTCGTCGCCCTTGGCGGCGTCGGAGTCCTTGTCGTGCCGGGAGTCGTCCCAGTCGTCGGCGGTCACGGCGGCCAGCGCTCCGCCGCCCGTGTGCATGCCGCCACGCGGCCCGTCGTGCTTGCCGTCCTTGTGGTGCTCCTTGCTGTAGGAAGAGGTGGTGTCGTGGTCCCAGTCACCCGTCGCCTCGGCGTAGGCGGCGGGTGCGGCGATCGCGAGGGCGGCCGTGGTCGTGGCCGTCGCGAGCAGCATGCGGGCAGAGCGCATCGGTTAGTCCTTCCGTCGCGGTCCGGGCAGCTGACGCCTCGCCAGCTCACGAGACCCGGTCTCGACGTGAACCACCGTCAGTCATGCCGGTCCGTCCCACCATCCGGAGCGGTCACACGGGTTACGACGACACTCCGACGGCGGCATACCCCGGGGCGTGCGCCCGCGCCCGGGGGCTCTCCGTGCGCGCTCCCGTCAGCGGCGTCCGAAGCCCCGGTGGGCCATGCGGGCCGGGTCCGGGTCTGCCAGCTGGGCCGCCATGCCGACGAGGACCAGCCCGCCCGCGATGAGCAGGCCCTGGGCCAGGACGATGCCGGAGCCCAGCACGGCGACGCCGAACGCAAGCCCCCACCAGGCTCCGGTCCGCCGGTACTCGCGGGGCCGGGCGGGGCGGCCGGATCTCATGGCCCGGGTGAACCGGGGGTCCTCCCGCTCGAGTCGTGCTTCGAGAGCGACCAGACGGTGGTCTTCGGACTGGGGCACGGCTTCTCCTTCCCGGAACCCGAGCGCTTCGAGGCAGGGCACGGCCGAGGCCATGACAAGTCCTGGGGTGTCGGGCCCTGTGACGGCGCGGGGGGAGACAGGCCGCCGATGCGGTGGTGCGGCGCGCCACGGCTGTCTCACCAGGGCTTCAGCTTCTCCCCCCTCCAGCGGCTTCCACCATCGGGCCCCACCCTCATCCTTCCCGGTGGCCGCCCCTCACGAACGCCGGTCCGCGAGCGGGGTGTTCGGTCCGAGGATGGGTGCTGTCACGGATGGCGGCAGGGCCGGGCAGCGCACACCCTGGGTGGTGAGGTCTCGATGAGGGGGGCGCGCGGTGCCCTTGTTCCGGCGGATCTTCCTGCTGACGGCCGGACTCGCCGCGATCCGTCGGGGCCTGCCTCACCGTCCCCGTCCCGCCCTCGTACCCGATCGCGACCGGAACGGCCGACCATGAGCGACTCCCCCACCCGCATCCTGCTCGCCGACGACCACGCCCTGGTGCGGCGCGGTGTCCGGCTCATCCTGGACGCCGAGCCCGACCTCACCGTGGTCGCGGAGGCCGACGACGGTGCCGAGGCCGTCGCCCGGGCCCGGGAGCACCGGCCCGACCTGGCCGTCCTCGACATCGCCATGCCCCGTCTGACCGGGCTCCAGGCCGCCCGGGAGCTGTCCCGGAGCTGCCCGCGGACGCGGATCCTGATCCTGACCATGTACGACAACGAGCAGTACTTCTTCGAGGCGCTCGGTGCCGGGGCGTCGGGTTACGTCCTCAAGTCCGTCGCGGACCGCGACCTGGTCGAGGCGTGCCGGGCCACGATGCGGGGCGAGCCGTTCCTGTATCCCGGTGCGGTCGACGCGCTGATCCGCGACCATCTCGGCAGGGCCCGGGAGGGCGGCGCGGGCGCCTCCCGGGCCCTCACCGACCGTGAGGAGGAGATCCTCAAGCTCGTCGCCGAGGGCCACACCTCGCAGCAGATCGCGGACCTGCTGGTCATCAGCCCCAAGACGGTGGAGCGGCACCGCGCGAACCTGCTGCAGAAGCTCGGCCTGAAGGACCGTCTGGAACTGACCCGCTACGCCATCCGCGTCGGGCTGATCGAACCCTGAGCGCGTCCGCGACCGGTCGCCTTCAGCGCTCGGCCTCGGCGGGCTGAGGCGCGGACCGTGTGCTGTCGCCCGCGGGCTCGACGTCGTACGCCGGGGCCGTGCGGCGGGGCAGGAAGCGCTGGCCCGCCCGGAGCGCGCGGGAGAGCAGATGTGCGCGTCCGGCGGCGATGGGGCCGAGGACCGCGAGGACGAGGACGTACCCCGCGATGAACGGGGCGAGCCGGGCGTCGAGACCGGCACCGGCGGCCATGGCGGCCAGGATCAGTGCGAACTCCCCGCGGGCCACGAGGGTGGTGGCGATCTCGGCGGCGGGATCGAGGCCGTAGCGGTACACGCGGGCGACGAGGAGACCCGCGGCGACGTTCATCACGAGGGTCAGCGCGGCCGCCGCGGCGACCGGTCCGACCACGGAGACGATGTCGCCGGGGTCGATGGAGAGCCCGAAGGCGAAGAAGAAGATGGCCGCGAAGGCGTCGCGCAGTGGATGCACGAGGCCCCGGATGCGCGGGCCGGAGGGGGTGCCGGCCAGGATCAGGCCGACCATGAAGGCGCCGATGGCGTCGGCGACTCCGAGGACCTCGGCGACTCCCGCCACCAGGACGGCCGCGCCGAGGAAGCTGATGACGAGCAGTTCGTTGTCGCGGGTCGCGATGAGGCGCCCCACCGGTTTGGTGCCGTAGCGGGCCGCCGCGGCCAGCAGCAGCAGGAAGCCGAAGGCCTTGGCTCCCTGAAGGACCATGTCGCCGACGCCCTGGGCGCCGCTGATGACGGGCTGGAGGGCGGCCAGGTACAGCGCGAGGAAGATGTCCTCGACGACGATCACGCCCAGGATGAGGCGCGTCTCCGGGCGGCCGATGCGGCCGAGGTCGATGAGGATCTTGGTGACGATGGCGGAGGAGGAGATCCCGAGGACACCGGTGAGGACCAGTGCCTCGCGGACGCCCCAGCCCAGGGCGAAGCCGAATCCCAGCCCCGCGCCGACGTTGAGCAGCAGGTAGATCCCGCCCGCCGTCAGCAGGCGCCGGCCGCCGCTCCTGAGGTCGTCGAGGTGGAACTCCAGGCCGAGGTAGAAGAGCAGCAGCACCAGTCCGAGTGCGGAGAGCATCTCGAAGTCGTGTGCGTCCTGGACGATGACCAGGCCGGGGGTGTGGGGGCCGAGCAGGATGCCCGCGAGCATGAACAGCGGGATCGTGGGGAGCCCGATTCTGCCGCCGAGGCGGGCGAGGAGGGCGGCGGCCAGGAAGGCTCCGCCCATGGCGAGAAGACTGTCAGCGTGTCCCACGGATCACCACCTTGGTGGACGCGCAGGCGGATCGTTTCACCGAGCGGGGATGGATAGGGGCTCCTCCTTCAGGGGGCTGTGACGGGCAGCGTTGTGCGCCTGCGGGCGCAACCCGGGGCCGCGGCCATGATCATCGGCGCGTCGGCCCGGGCGGTGCTGCCAGCCTCACACGGGCACCGGTGGCGTCACCATCGGTGCCCGCACCCACATCCGGGTGGGAACGACACCCATCCCCGGCGAGGCGGTGCCCGTCACACCTGCCGGTGGTCGATGCCCAGCAGGCTCGCGGCCGCCCGGAAGTCGGCCGTGCGGCGGCCGACCGCGAGGGACCAGTGGTGGCCGACGCCCGTGGCGCTCCAGGCGTCGACCCATTCACCGGGGTCCCGGCCGAAGTCGACGCGGCTGGTGGTGTTGCCGATCTGCAGCAGCGGTCCCGGTACGACGGTGCCCTCCGAGGTGACGAAGGACAGACTGCCATCGGCGTCCTGGCCGAGGCCGAGCAGGGTGACGGGCCCGTGCCGGACGTCGAACTCGACGCTCACGCCCCAGCCGCGTTTGCCGTGGTAGACGCCGAGCCCACGCAGCAGCGGGTCGCGGGCGCCGACCGCGAGGTGGGCGGGGCCGTCGTGGCCCATCTCCACCACGCCGTCCTCGAAGTTCAGGGCCTGGATCTCGGTGAAGGAGCCTCCGGCGCCGACACTCTGGGAGGCCAACTGGGCCACGGACGTGCGCAGTTCGTACTCACCGGCCGCGGGCACGCCCCGGGCGGTGAGCAGGGAGGCGCCGAGGATCATGCCGGCGCCGAGCCGCTCGTGCAGCTCGCCGTCGAGTCCGCGGTGGTAGTAGGCGAGGCTGTCGAGTTCGAAGTCGGCGACCAGCCGGTCCAGGGCGACGGACACGGTCGCGCCCCAGGCGAAGTCCTCCTCCACCACGCTCTCGTCGAGGGTGAAGATCTGCCGGGCGAGGGCCATCCGCTCCCGGGTCTCCGTCTCGGTCACCCGTTCCACCCGGTGCCGCAGGTCGTCGAACTCCAGGACCTCCACGTGCGAGCCGAACGTCGTGGCGAGCAGCGTCGGATCGGTCTGCACGTCGAGCATGCCGGGGTACACGTGCCCCATGAGGCCGTGCCGGGCGTGCCGGAGCGCGGCACGGATGTGCGCCGCCCGGATCCACTGCTCGATGCGCCGCCAGGCGGACTCCTGGCGCAGCCAGCCCGACACCGACCGGAAGGGGATGCCGGCGCGCCGGAAGACGTTGCCGACCTCGGGGACGGGGCACTGCCCGCAGTAGGCCAGCCAGGCCCCGGTGTCGAAGGCGGCGTGGTCCATCCTCTCGGACGGCTGGAGGTCGATGACCAGCACGGGTGTGTGCGAGCGCCGGGCGATCGGCAGCACCATCGACGAGGTGAGGTAGGTCGTCAGGAACAGCACGATCAGGTCGCAGTCGGCCCTGCGCAACTCCTCGGCGGCGCGGGCGCCTTCCTGGGCGTCGGAGACGAAACCGGCGTCGGTCACCTCCGCGTCCATCGCCCGGAAGCGGTCGGCGACATGGGCGGCCGATTCCTTCAGTTGCGGGAGGAGGCCGGGGAACTGCGGCCAGTAGGTGCCCAGTCCGCCGGCCACCAGTCCGATGCGGGTGCGGCGCCGGGTGACCGGCGGGAGCAGGTCGTGCAGGGCGGCGGTCCGTACGGCCGTGCGGTCCGCGGTCGTTGCCATGGTCGGTGCTCCTTGTCGGGGTGCTGCGGCTCAGGTGCTGGGCACGCGCAGGTCGGCTCGGTCCGGCACGGCGCTCGCGGAACGCGGGACCAGGACGCGGATGATGAACCCGCCCGCGAACGCCGCCGCCGTCATGCAGGCGGTGATCGTCCAGAGCAGGACGGAGGGGCTGTGGTCGGCCAGGGCCGGAGTGAAGAACGCGGCGACCGCGAAGACGCCCCGTGACAGGGCGTAGGTGAGGCCCTGGGTGGTGCCGCGGGTGTCCGCGGGCAGCGTGAGCTGCGACCACACCTTGTAGTTGGCCTCCCCGGCGAAGGGGTGGGAAAGCTGGTAGAGCACGAAGAAGACGAGCATGCCGGCGAGCGCGCCGGCGGTCAGGGACGCGATGACGAACGCGAGGACCTGCACCACTGCCGCCACGTGGAACAGCCGGTCGCGCCAGGGGCTGTCGGCGACGCGTACGAAGGCGAACGTGAGCAGCACCCCGACCGGGATGAAGGCCAGGTTGACCCCGGTGGCCAGGCTCTGCGAGGCATCGCTGACGGTGACGAGCAGATAGGTGCCGAACTGGCCGAAGGTGTTGGCCCCGAGCCCCCAGGCCACGTAGAAGACGAACGTCGCGGCCATCGGCAGCATCGCGGCGCGGGTCCACACGTTCTTCAGGGAGATGCCCTCGGGGGCGGTCTCGGTATCCGTCCCCGTGGGCCCGTCGGACAGCTTCAGCCGGGACCGGAGGGCCCAGGTGACGAGTGCGGCCACGGCCAGTTGCCCGGTGATGAGCCGGGCCCCGGTCATGCCCGTGGTGGACAGGGCGAAACCGAGGAAGATGGCGACGGCGATGCCCAGCATCCACATGACCTGGGTGAACGCCACCAGTCTGCCCCGGGCCCAGGAGGGCGCCGCGTCCGAGACGACGGCCAGGGAGGTCGGCAGGTCGGCGCCGGCCGCGAGCCCCGCGATGAGCACACCGGCCAGCAGGGTGATGTCGTCCGGCGCGAGGGTGATGACGAGGGCGCCGATCGCGAAGCAGAAGATGTCCCAGTTGTAGACGCGGCGGCGGCCGAAGAGGTCGGCGAGCCGTCCGCCGACGAGGGATCCGACGGCAATGCAGCCGGTGACGATCGCGCTGATCGCCCCGGCCATCCACACGCCCATGTCATAACTGTCGCGGTAGATGGCCAGGTTGACGGAGATGCTCACGATCAGCCCGGCGTCGAGGTAGGAGGCCATACCGGACAGGGCGGCGGCCTTCCAGAGCGGTCTGGGGATGGGGCGGGTACCGGCCATGATGCGACTCCGTCGTCTGGTGACATCGCGGTTCCGGGGGCCTGGTCGCAGCGAATATAGGGCGAGAAAAACGTTGCAACAAGGTGTCTCGCACGTATGGCTGACATGACGTCGAGTTCCGGACCCCCGTACGGGGGATATGGCGCGACCGCTCCAGCTCACCTACGGTGACAGTGGCCTGAAAACGTTTTAGGGGAAGGACCGCGTCCGTGATCTCCCCCGAGCTCCGGCGACTGTTCGACGACCCGCCCCGCGACTTCGGTCCCACTCCCCTGTGGTGGTGGTCGGGTGCGAAGGTCACCCGCGAGCGACTCGCCTGGCAGGTGCGGGCGTTCGCGGAGGGCGGCGTCCACAACCTCGTCGTCATCAACCTGGCCCCGGCCGGCCCGACGTTCGGGGCCCGGGCCGACGATCCGGTGTGGTTCGGTGAGGAGTGGTGGGATCGCTTCACCGACGCCTGCGAGATCGCGGCGGAGCTGGGCACGCGGCTGTGGTTCTACGACCAGATCGGCTTCTCCGGGGCGAATGTGCAGGGCGCTGTGACGCGGCGTCACCCCGAGGCCGCCGGACGCGCGCTGCGCTGTCGTGACGTGCGGGTCTCCGGGGGCACGGTGGCCCTGGCGGATACCGAGACGCCGCTGGCCGCGTACTCCCGGCAGGGCCGGCGGCTCGATCTCGGCGCGGGCGGGGGGCTCGTCGCGGCCCCGGAAGGAAGCGAGGTGCGGCTCGTCACCGCCGTCCCGACGGCGTTCGACTACCTGGACCCGCACGCCGTGGGCCTGCTGATGGACGCCGTCCACCACGAGTACGACCGCCGGGTACCGGAGTACCTGGGCACCGTCATCGCGGGCAGCTTCCAGGACGAGCTGCCCGGCACCAACGCCTGGAGCCACCGTTTCGCCGACGCGTTCCGCACCCGGCGCGGCTACGACCTGCTGGACCACCTGCCGGCCCTGTTCGGCACCGACGCCGGCGTGCCGGAGGGGAAGATCCGCGCCGACTACTACGCGGTCCGCGCGGAGCTCACGGAGGAAGCCCTGTTCCGGCCGCTCGCCGCCTGGCACCGCGAGCGGGGTCTGCTGCTGGGCAGCGACCAGAGCCACCCCGCCCGCGCGGGGTACCCGGCCCAGTCCACGCAGCTCTACACCGACTACTTCCGCACCCACCGCTGGTACAGCGCCGCGGGCAGTGACCACCACGGCGACGCCAAGGTGCACTCCTCCATGGCCCACCTCCACGGCCACGAGCGCGTCTGGATCGAGGCGTTCCACTCCTCGGGCTGGGGCGGCACCCTGGAGGACACCTACGACTGGCTGCTGCCGTTCCTGCGCAGCGGCGCCAACCTCTACAACCCGCACGCCAGTTACTTCGGCACCGCGGGCGGCTGGTTCGAGTGGGCGCCACCGTCGACCGACTGGCGCCAGCCCTACTGGAGGCAGTACCCGGCGTTCTCCCGGGCCGTGGCCCGGATCTGCTCGATCATGTCGTGGGGCGGCTACGCGGCCGACGTGGCGGTGCTGCACCCCACCGCCACCATGCAGGCCCTCGTGCCGCTGGACGCGCCGGTCCGGCACTTCGGCGACGGGCGGCTCGGCGAGGGCCACGCCCTCGCAGACGAGACGCAGCGGCACTACCTGGACCTGTGCGGCACGAACAACTGGCTCCGGCCGCATGCCGGTGCCCTGGACCGGCACGGGGTCTCCTTCGACGTCGTCGACGACGAGTCGGTGCAGCGCGCCGAGGCAGGCGACGGTGCCCTGCGGATCAGGAACCTGGCATTCAGGGCGGTGCTGCTGCCCTCGGCGAGCGTGCTGGAGGAGGACACGGCACGGCGGCTGACCCAACTGCTCGACGCGGGAGGGCGGGTTGTGGTCGTGGGCCGTGCGCCCGCGACGACGGCGGGCCGGTCCGGTGACGACTCGGTCGTGGCGGCGCTGCTCGCCCATCCCCGGCTGGAGCGGGTGTGCGACCCCGAGGCCGCCGCCGCGGCGGTGGCCGACGCGGCCGGACACGCCACGGGCGAGGTGCCGCTGCTCGTCCGGCGGAGAGGGAACGACGCGGTGGCGCTCGTCACGGCGGCCTTCCCGGAGATCGGCGCGCATCCCCTGCGACCGCCCGGCTCCATACCCGAGCCCAAGCGCGCCTCGTCCGTCACGGTCCGGGCGGGCGTCGCGGAGGCCGAGGTCTGGAACCCGGCGACCGGCTCGCGCGGTCCCGCCCGCGTCAGGGTCGTCGAGGACGGTGCCCTCTCGACGATCGAGGTGCCGCTGGAAGGCGCCCCGGCGGCACTGGCCGTCTGGCGTGAGGGCCGTCCGGCACCGGCGCCGCTCACGGGCCGGACGGCGGTCCGGGTGCTCGACGTCTCGTCCGGCTGGCACGGCCGGCTGGTGCCGACGATGGACAACACATGGGGCGATCTCGCTCTGCCCCCGGGAACGTCCGTGGCGGAGCCGCAGATCTGGACCATGGACTGGACCGAGGGGGCGACGTGGGAGCAGACCCGGGTCACCTACGGCAACCGGGTCCGCGTCCTGCCCCCGGTGCCCCTCGACCGGGCTCCCGAGCCGCTGGACACGGCGTGCGCGGAGCGGATCCTCGCCGGTGAACTGCCCCTGGTGCCGCCGGACTCGCGCTGGGACGCCGGGGTGTACTCGTCGAGCCGGGGCATCCTCGACCAGGGCGGCCTGCTGGGCACCAAGGGGCTGGTGAACGAGGAGTTCGTGCAGGTCCCCGTTCCGGCCGGCGGCACGGCCGCGCGGGTCCGGGCGATCGTGCAGACCGGCCATCGGGGGCCCGCCGAGCTGCACGTCGGCGCGGAGGCGGTCAAGCGGGTGTGGTGGAACGGGGAGCCGCTGGCCCCCTGCGGCGGCTACCTGGCCTCCGCCCCGGTCACCGTGGGCCGGGAGCGGAACGTGCTGGAGTACGAACTGTCGGACGCCCAGGACCGGCCTTCGACGATCTCGGCCACCGCGGCCACCCCGCTCGGCAGCTTCTTCTGCCTGTCGGAGCCGGGCGGGCTCGGGCGACGGCCGCGGTTCATGCGCCCACCGGACGGGATCCGGCCCGACGGCCGCGTCGCCTATCGCGCACGGCTCCTGGTCCCGGCCGGGGATGTGCGGGCGGTGCTCGTCGTGGGTGCCGCCTCGGCGGTGACGGTGTCGATCGACGGGGACGTGGTGGCGCGGCAGGAGAAGGTGGAGTACTACGAGGCGGACTGGGGCGCCGTGCCGATGTTCTTCCGTCACGAGCCGGAACTCGGGGCGGGCGAGCACACGCTGGAGGTCGTGGCCGACAGCGCCGACGTCCGGGACGCCGTGTACGTCGACCTGGTGGCGCGCTC
This sequence comes from Streptomyces sp. NPDC002130, assembly GCF_040296465.1. NCBI lineage: Bacteria > Bacillati > Actinomycetota > Actinomycetes > Kitasatosporales > Streptomycetaceae > Streptomyces > Streptomyces sp. NPDC002130. Next base: position 1,825 of record NZ_JBEOXI010000242.1, on the reverse strand, counting down.
GGCCTCGGGGGTGACGGCCCTGGTCAGTGGCGCCGGCTGGGAGGCCGAAGCGGGCGCGTGGCGGGGCCGGACCGTCGAGGACACGCGCAGGCGCGGCGAGTTGCAGCACTGCCACGCTGCCGTACGGGCGCACCCGCTCCCGGAGACCGCCTGGCTGGGCGGTGCTCCGGTAATCGGCGGTGGCGTATGGCCGTCGCGGTCCACCGATGACGTCCGCGCGGCCCGGCAGCGTTTCCGGTTCACCGTTCCGCCGGGAACGGTGTCGCTGGAGTTGCCGTTGGCGCTGCGCGCGCGGGTGCGGGTCGGGGACGGGAGGGAACGGGCGGTGACCGCTGACCGGCTGACGCTCCGTGAGCCGTTGACGGCACCCGCCCGGGTCGAGGTGGTGACCGAGCCCACGGCCGTGTTGCGGGGCGGCTCGGCCTGGCGCGGGCCGGTTCGGGTGCGGACCGTGCCGGCGCCGCTGGCGCTGGGTGACTGGCGCGAGGTGGGGCTGGGCGGTTGGAGCGGGGGCGTGGCGTACGCGCGGTCGGTGGAGGTGCCGCCCGGGCCCGATCCCGTGCTGGACCTGGGACGGGTTCGGGGCAGCGTGGAGGTGTCGGTCGACGGGGAGTTCACCGGTGAGGCGTTCTGTGCGCCGTACCGTTTCCCGCTGCGCGGTACGGCGGGGCGTACCGTCCGGCTGGAGGTGACGGTCCGGGGCACGCTGGCGCCGTATCTCGCGCAGGCCACACCGACCGCCTGGGCGTTCGCGTCGCAGCTGTCGTCGGGGTTGTGGGGGCCGGTGACGCTGCGGATTCCGTCCGGGGGCTAGGGCGAGTCGGTCAAGCCCGAGACTCGCCCGGAGGGCGGGCCGCGTGGTGTCCGGCGCGTGCTACGTGGTGTCGTTGGCGGCCGGGGCGTGGTTCGGGGCGTCCGGGGGCGTTCGGGTGGAGTCGCGCAGGACGAGGTTCGGGGCGAAGACGCGGGTCTCGTGGAGGTGGTCCGCGCGGGCCTCGATCTCGTCGAGCAGCATCTCCACGGCCGCCCGGCCGAGGTCCTCGACCGGCTGGCGGACCGTCGTCAGGGTGGTCGCCCCGAAGGTCGCGACGTCGAGGTCGCCGTAGCCGACGACCTGCACGTCCTGGGGGACGCGCACGCCGCGTTCGGTCAGGCCCCGGCACAGGCCCGCGGCAAGGAAGTCGTTGGTGCAGAACACCCCGTCGGGCAGGTCCTGCAGCCCGCGGGCGATCTCCGTGCCGTAGGCGACGGTCATCCGCTCGGCGACGACCTGGCCGAGCCGGGCCCCGCGGCGGCTGCGCACGGCCTGCCGGGCGCCCTGGTAGCGGTCGGAGCACTGGCGTATGCCGCGCTCGCCGTTGACGACGAGGATGTCGCGGGCCCCGCTGTCGAGGAGGTGCTGCACGGCGATACGGCCGCCGGCGATGTCGTCGACGGAGGCCGAGCAGCCCTCTCGGTCGGGCATCGCACGGTCGGCGAGGACGAGCGGGATTCCCCGCTCGCGCAGCCGGGCCAGCCGGCCGGGGTCGGCGCTGAGCGGCACGACGACGACTCCGACGGCCCGCTGCTCCACGAGCATGCTGAAGTAGCCCTGCTCCCGTTCGGGGGCGTCGCCGCTGTGGCACAGGACGAGGGAGTAGCCGTGGTCGTAGGCCGCGTCCGCGGCGCCTCGCGCGATGCGCGCGTAGAAGGAGTTGGTGACGTCGGGCAGGACGAGCCCGATCGCGCAGGAGTGGCCGGTGCGCAGGCCGGCCGCCGTCGAGTTCGACGCCGAGTTCCAGAGCAACCAGCAGTCACGTGCGCGTGCGCAGACCGGGGAGGGCCT
>NZ_JBEOXI010000241.1:0-11962 GCF_040296465.1 Streptomyces sp. NPDC002130 | reverse complement strand
CGGCGGGCCCGGCTCGGCCGGTGCGACGGCGATCCGCACCCCGTCGGGCACCGCCTCGCCCTCGGCGGCGACATGGACGACCTGGGACTCGCCCAGACCGGCACCGACGTCGGGGCTGTCCTCGAAGGGGCGGATGCCGAGTGTCGTCGCGCCCGCGCGCAGCTCCGCCTGCCGGTTGCCACCGGTCAGCAGCGCCCAGACCGGTGTGCCGCCGAGTTCCAGGGTCCGCACGAGCAGGTCCCCGACGAGCAGCACCCGCAGGTTCGTCGTGTCGGAGTCCGTCGCGTGCACCTGAACGCGGGTCAGACCCCGGCGGGCCGGGGCGGCGTCGACCGGCTCACGGGTTCGGGCGTCGATGATGCGCAGCACGAGGCGAGCGTAGGCGGGAGGGCGGGTCCGCGCAGGCAGGCCGGGCATTTTCCGGCCATCGTGGCGCGATCGGTTCACCCCGGCGGGGTGGCCCGCTCCTGTCAGGCCGGCGTGCCCAGGAACCGCACATGAGGCCGCCCTTCGGGCCCTTCCCGGCTGACGGCGGCCCGTACCCCGTACACCTCGGCGATGAGCTCCACCGTGAGGACGTCTCCCGCAGCGCCCGCCGCGACCACCCTCCCCGCGCACAGCACGACGACCCGATCGCAGTACATCGCCGCGAGGTTCAGGTCGTGCAGGGCGACGACGGTGGTGACGGGCAGGGCCGTGACCAGGTCGAGCTGGTGGTGGATGTCGAGGTGGTCGGTGGGCTCGTCGAGGAGGAGTTCGCGGGGTTCCTGGGCGAGCGCGCGGGCGATCTGCACCCGCTGGCGTTCGCCGCCCGAGAGGGTGTGCCAGAGCCGGCCGCCCCGGTCGGCGAGACCCGTACGCTCCAAGGCGGTGCGCACCGCCCGCTCGTCGTCGGCCGAGGAGGGCGCCCAGGCGCGACGGTGCGGGACGCGGCCCGGCCGTACGACGTCCATGACCGTCAGCTCGGCGCGGGGGCCGCTCGGGGAATCACCGCGCACCCTGCGCCGTTGAACGGAGAGCAGCTCGTCCACGACTTCCGAGGAGGCCGCCGGTGTACGGCGACGAGGCAACGGTCCGCAGGATTCTCACCGAGCTCGGCGACACCTGGGCCGTGGTGGGCCTGTCGTCGAACCGGCAGCGCGCGGCGTACGGCGTCGCCGCCGTGCTCCAGCGATTCGGCAAGCGCGTCGTGCCGGTGCATCCGAAGGCGGAGACGGTGCACGGGGAGAAGGGGTACGTGAGCCTGGCGGACATCCCCTTCGACGTGGACGTCGTGGACGTGTTCGTGAACAGCGACCTCGCCGGTGCCGTCGCGGACGAGGCGGTCGCCAAGGGCGCGAAAGGCGTGTGGTTCCAGCTCGGTGTGATCGACGAGGCGGCGTACGACCGGACCCGTGCGGCGGGCCTGCAGATGGTGATGGACCGCTGCCCGGCCATCGAGATCCCACGGCTGCCTCATCACCGCGTACAGGAATCCTGAAGCGTTTCCCAGGAAACACCCGCAGCCGGTCAAGGCTTGCCGCGCCCGGTCAAGGCTGCACAACTCGTCTTCTGCCGCCGGGTAGTCCATTCCTAATCTGAGGCCTCTTGCTCACTGAACTCTCCGAGTTCATTTATGAGAGGCCCCTGAATTCATGGAAAGAGACGGCCTGCGCCGGGATGTCGGGCTGATCGGGCTCATGTGGGCCTCGGTCGGCTCCATCATCGGCTCGGGCTGGTTGTACGGCGCCGAGAAGGCCGTCGTGGCGGCCGGCCCCGCGGCGATCCTGTCCTGGCTCATCGGTGCGGTGGCGATCGTGCTGCTGGCTCTGGTGCACGCGGAACTCGGCGGCATGTTCCCGGTCGCCGGCGGCACCGCCCGTTATCCGCACTACGCGTTCGGCGGACTGGCCGGCATGTCCTTCGGCTGGTTCTCCTGGCTCCAGGCCGCGACGGTGGCACCGATCGAGGTCGAGGCCATGATCGGCTACGCCGGGCACTGGCACTGGGCGCAGGGCTTCCAGCACGCGAAGGACGGGACGCTGACGACGAGCGGTTTCGTCGTCGCCGTCCTGCTGATGGCCGTGTTCGTCGTGGTCAACTTCCTCGGGGTGCGGATCCTGGCGCACACCAACAGCGCCGCCACCTGGTGGAAGGTGGCCGTGCCGCTGGCAGCGATCTTCATCATCGCGGCGGGCAACTTCCACCCCGGCAACTTCACCGAGCACGGCTTCGCACCGTTCGGCGCCCACGGTGTGCTGAGCGCCGTCAGTTCCAGCGGCATCATCTTCGCCCTGCTGGGCTTCGAGCAGGCGATCCAGCTGGCGGGCGAGAGCCGCGATCCGCAGCGGGACCTGCCGCGCGCGACGATCGGTTCGGTCGCCATCGGGGCGGGCATCTACGTCCTGCTCCAGGTCGTCTTCATCGCCGCCCTGCCGCTGGGCTCCTTCGCGCACGGCTGGACCAAGCTCGACTACCCCGGCATCAGCGGCCCGTGGGCGGGTCTCGCGACCCTGGTGGGCCTCGGCTGGCTGAGCGTGGTGCTGTACCTGGACGCGGTGGTCTCCCCGGGCGGCACCGGCCTGATCTACACGACGGCCACGTCCCGGGTCTCCTACGGACTGGCCCGCAACGGCTACGCGCCGAAGATCTTCGTCCGCACCGACGCGCGCGGCGTGCCGTGGTTCGGGCTGATCGTGTCCTTCGTGACCGGCGTGGTCTGCTTCCTTCCGTTCCCGAGCTGGCAGCAGCTGGTCGGCTTCATCACCTCGGCGAGCGTGCTGATGTACGCGGGCGCCCCGCTGGCCTACGGCGTCTTCGCGGACCGGCTGCCGCACCGGGAACGCCCCTACCGCCTGCCCGGCGGGAAGGTCCTCTCACCGCTGTCGTTCGTGGTGGCCAACCTCATCATCTACTGGTCCACCTGGGACACCCTGTGGCGGCTCGGCGTGGCCATCGTCCTCGGCTACGTCCTGCTCGGCGGCTACGCCTGGTACGCCACGCACAAGGGCCTGCCCGACGCTCCCCGGCTCGACTTCAAGGCCGCCCAGTGGCTGCCCGTCTACCTGCTGGGCATGGGCGTCATCTCCTGGCAGGGCGGCTTCGGCGGCCAGGGACACCTCGCGCTGTGGTGGGACATCCTGGTCGTCGCGGTGTTCTCGCTGGCGATCTACTACTGGGCCCGGGCCTCGGCCTCCGTGTCCGTGGACATCGAGCGGAGCATCGAGGAGGTGGCCGTCACGGAGGTGCCGGTCCACTGAGACCGGCCTCCATACTGTGCGCATGACCCACGCCTCTCCGCCCCCCGACTCCGGCGCCCCGCAACGTTTCCCAGTCGTTGTCGTGGGCGCCGGTCCGGCGGGTCTGACCGTCGGCAACATCCTGCGGGCCGCGTCCGTCGACTGTCTGGTGCTGGAGACGGAGACCCGGGAGTTCATCGAACAGCGGCCCCGCGCCGGAGTCATCGAGGAATGGGCCGTACGGGGCCTGGAGAAGCGGGGCCTCGCCCGGAACCTGCTGGACCGCGCGGAACTGCACACCGCGTGCGAGTTCCGCTTCGACGGGGAGCGCTACCGGTTCCCGTACGGCGAGCTGACAGGCAGTCACCACTTTGTCTATCCACAGCCGTTGCTGGTGACGGACCTGGTGCGCGAGTACGCCGACGTCCGCGGCGGCGAGATCCGCTTCGGTGTCCGGGACGTGGAGCTGCACGACGTCGACAGCGACCGGCCGTCCGTGTCGTACACCTGCTCCGAAACAGGGGAACGCCGGGTGGTGCACTGCGACTTCGTCGCCGGGTGCGACGGGGCACGCGGAGCGACCCGGGCCGCGCTTCCGCCCGAGCGGGTCCGGATCGCGCGGCACGACTACGGCATCGGCTGGCTGGCCCTGCTCGCCGAGGCGCCGCCGTCCGCCGACTGCGTGCTGTTCGGCTGCCACCCGCGCGGGTTCGCCGGCCAGATGCCCCGCAGCCCGGAGGTGACCCGCTACTACCTCCAGTGCCCGCCGGGTGACGCTCCGGACAACTGGCCGCACGAGCGCGTCTGGTCGGAGCTCCGGCAACGGCTCGGGGCGGCCGGCGTGCCCCCGCTCACCGAGGGGCGGCTGATCGAGAAGCGCGTGCTGGACATGCACGACTACGTGGTCGAGCCGATGGTGCACGGCCGGCTCCACCTCGCCGGTGACGCGGCCCATCTGGTCGCCCCCATCGCCGCCAAGGGCATGAACCTCGCCCTGCACGACGCCTTCCTGCTCGGCGACGCCCTGGTCGCCCGGCTGACCACGGGTGACGACAGCGGTCTGGCCGGCTACGAGCAAGCATGCCTGCGGCGCGTGTGGGACTACCAGGAGTTCTCGCAGTGGCTGTCCGAGGTGCTCCACGGCACGGCGGCGGGCGACCCGTTCCGCGCGGGCACCGCGCTCGCCCGGCTGCGCCGCCTGTTCACCTCACCCGCCGCGGCGGCCGCCTTCGCCGAGCAGTACCTCGGGACGGCGGCGCGCTACTGAGCGGGCCGTACTCAGCTGGACGGCGGCGCGTTACTGAGCGGGCCGCCCTCGTCGGCCCTGCGGCGCGGTACCGAGCGAGCCGTTCGCGTCGGGACTGCGACGCGCTGCCGAGCTAGCCGTGCTCAGTCGTGCAGGGGGCGGTCGCTGAGCCGGTGGTCGGCCACGTTCAGTGCCTCGTCGACGAGCCGGCGCAGATGACCGTCGCGCAGTGAGTAGATCACCCGGCGGCCTTCCTTGCGTGTGTTCACCAGGCCCGCGAGGCGCAGTCGCGCCAGGTGCTGGCTGACGGCCGGCCTGGCCGCCCCGCACGCCTCCGTGAGCGTCGTGACGTCGGATTCTCCCCCGGTCAGCGCATGCAGCAGGGCGAGCCGGGTCCGGTCCCCCAGCAGGGCGAGGAGCTCTGCCGCGAGTGCGAACTGTTCCTCGCCCGGGCTGCGCGGATGCGCATCGTGCGCAGATGACAGGTGCATGCGTGCGCTCATACGCACATAATGGCGGCACGGCACGGGTACGTCCACTCCCGCGCGCACCGGAAGGGGATCCACGTGAGCGAACGGTACGAGCACACCCACTCGCACCAGCACGACCACGGGCACGACCACGACCACGGCCCCCGGCACGGTCTGCGCCACCGGATGACCCACCTCCTCGCCCCGCACTCCCACGCGACCGCCGACAAGGTCGACTCCGCCCTGGAGTCCTCGGCGCGCGGGATGCGGGCCCTGTGGGTCTCACTCGCCGTGCTCGGCGTGACGGCGCTGGCCCAGGCGGTCGTCGTGGCCGTCTCGGGGTCGGTGGCACTGCTCGGGGACACGGTGCACAACACCGCGGACGCGCTGACCGCCGTCCCGCTCGGCATCGCCTTCGTGCTGGGCCGACGTGCGGCCACGCGCCGTTTCACCTACGGCTACGGACGCGCCGAGGACCTGGCCGGGCTCGTGATCGTGCTGACGATAGCGGCGTCCGCGGGCTTCGCGGGCTGGACGGCCGTGGACCGGCTGCTGGACCCGCGCCCGGTCCAGCACGTCCCGGCGGTCGCCGTGGCCGCTGTCGTCGGCTTCGCCGGAAACGAGTGGGTGGCCCGCTATCGCATCCGCGTCGGCCGCTCGATCGGCTCGGCCGCGCTGGTCGCCGACGGTCTGCACGCCCGAACCGACGGCTTCACCTCCCTGGCCGTGCTGCTGGGCGCCGGAGGCTCCGCCCTGGGGTGGCAACTGGCGGATCCCATCGTCGGGCTGGCGATCACGGCAGCGATCGTCCTGGTGCTGCGGGACGCGGCCCGGGAGGTGTTCCGCCGGGTGATGGACGCCGTCGACCCGGCCCTGGTGGACCGGGCCGAGCAGGCCTTGGCCGACGTGCCCGGGGTGCGCGGTGTGGGTGAGCTCCGGCTGCGCTGGATCGGCCACCGGCTGCGCGCCGAGGTGGCGGTCGTGGTGGACGGCGCGGCGACGGTGCGCGAGGCCCACCGCATCGCGGTGGACGCCGAGCACGCGCTGCTGCACGCCGTACCGCGTCTGACCGCGGCCCTGGTGCACGCGGATCCGGAGCCGGCCCCCGGCGAGAGCGACCCCCATCTCCCGCTGGCCCATCACATGGCGGCGTAGGTCAGCGGCCGTGTCACCGGCTCAGGTCACGGGTGGCACCGAGACGGCCATGACCATCTCCATGGGGGCGTCGCCGGTGTTGCCGTAGGTGTGCGGGACGTTGGCCTCGAAGTGGACGCTGGCGCCCGCGGGCACGCGGTGCTCGACCCCGTCGACGGTGAGGGTCAGTTCGCCCGCCGTGACGTGGAGCAGTTCGGTCGTGCCGGCGGGGTGCGGGTCAGAGGGGCTGCTCTCGCCGGGCATGAGCCGCCAGTCCCACATCTCCAGCGGGCCGGGCGCCTCCGTGCCCGCGAGGAGCCGGTTGTAGCTGCCCGCGTCGGTGTGCCACAGCCGTACGGCCTGCTCGGCCGGGACGATGCGGACGTTCGGGCCCTGCTCGTAGTCGAGCAGGGTGGTGATGCTGACGCCGAGCGCGTCGCCGATCTTGACGACGGTGCCGAGGCTGGGGTTGGTGCGGGCCTGCTCGATCTGGATGAGCATGCCGCGGCTGACGCCGGCCCGGGCGGCGAGCACGTCCAGGGTGAAGCCGCGCACCGCGCGCCAGTGCTTGACGCTCCGCGCCAGGGACTGGGTCAGCAGGTCGAGGTCCGACACATTCCGTCCAATATTCTGTATGACACAGTGCAGCAGAGTGCACTATGGTGTGGTTGACCTGATCGTTCACTGCACTGTACTGCGAGGTATCCGTCCCATGACAGCGCTCTTCGCCCTGGCCACCAGCCTGTTGTGGGGGCTGGCCGACTTCGGCGGCGGTCTGCTGACCCGGCGCACGCCCGCCCTCACGGTGGTCGTGGTCTCGCAGTCGATCGCGGTGGTGGTGCTCGGCGCTGGCGTGGCGGCGACCGGCGGCTGGAGCGAGGCGGGGCCGCAGCTGTGGTTCGCCGTGGCCGCCGGGCTGGTCGGGCCGGTGGCGATGCTGGCCTTCTACAAGGCCCTCGCGCTCGGTCCGATGGGCGTGGTCTCGCCGCTGGGCTCGATCGGTGTGGCGGTGCCGGTCGGGGTGGGGCTGGTGCTGGGCGAGCGCCCCGGCCTGCTGCAGTTCGTCGGCATCCTGGTGGCCGTCGCCGGTGTGTGCCTGGCCGGCGGCCCCCAGTTCCGCGGCGCCCCGGTCCAGCGCCAGGCCATCGCCCTGACCCTGCTCGCGGCGTTCGGCTTCGGCGCGGTGATGGCGCTGATCGCCGAGGCGTCGACGACACTGACCGGCCTGCTCCTCGCCCTGTTCGTCCAGCGGGTGACGAACGTCGCGGCGGGCGGACTGGCCCTCTACGTCTCGGTGCGGCGCGGATCGCCGGCGCTCCCGGCGGACGGCTTCCCCTGGCGCTCCCTGCCCGCCCTCGCCTTCGTCGGCCTCGCGGACGTCGCCGCGAACGGCACGTACTCGATCGCCGCGCAGCACGGCCCGGTGACGGTCGCCGCCGTGCTGGCCTCTCTGTACCCGGTGGTGACGGCCGTGGCCGCGCGGGGCGTCCTCCGTGAACGACTGCGGGCGGTGCAGGCCGCGGGAGCGGGGCTCGCCCTGGTCGGGACGGTGCTGCTGGCGTCGGGCTGAGCCCGGCGGTTCAGGAACCCGGCTCCAGCTTCGCGAGATCGGCCGCCGTCTCCTCGTCCAGTTCGGCCAGCCGGGCCGCCGTCTCCTCGTCCAGGTCCGACAGCGCGCGTAGCTGCTCGGGCGTGACGCCCTCCGGTATCGGCACCGGCGCGGGGGTGCGCAGCGGTGGCTGCCAGCCGTCCGCGGGGGTCCAGCGGCGTACGACCCGGGCGGGCGCGCCGGCCACCACGGCGTGGTCGGGCACCGTGCCCCGCACGACCGCGCCCGCGGCCACCACGACGTTCCGTCCGATCCGGGCGCCCGGCAGGATCACCGCACCCGTGCCGATCCAGCAGCCCGCCCCGATCTCCACCGGTTCCATCCGCGGCCACTGCTTGCCGATCGGCTCGTGCGGATCGTCGTAGGAGTGGTTCGTGGACGTGACGTAGACGTACGGACCGAAGTAGCAGTCGCTGCCGATCGTGACCGTCGTGTCCGCGATGACGTGGCTGCCGCGCCCCAGGACGACCCCGTCGCCGATGCGCAGGATCGGGTCCGGCCCGAGGTCGAGGTCGGGCATCAGGCCCGCGGTGAGGGTGACCTGCTCACCGATGATGCAGTGGGAGCCGAGGTGGATCCAGGGTTCGCCGAAGACCGTGCCGAGCGGGAAGGCCAGTCTGGTACTCGTTCCCATCGCGCCGAAGCGGTACCGGCCGGGGTGCTCGGCGGTGACGGAGCCCGTGCGCTGCAGCCAGGCCCAGCCCGCGTGGACGGCGCGCTGTGTGAGGCCCCGCCGCCAGGATGAGAACGTGTTCTTGCGCTTCGGCACGACCTCACCGTACTCAGCGGTAGCTCTGCCCGCGGCGTCGGAGGCCTGTGATCTTCGCCCCACCGGGTGGCGTACGGTTTGCGCGTTGTCTACGACGTTCCTGGAGGCGGACATGGCGCAGCGGGCGATGATCACGGGGATCGGCGGCAGGGAGCCGGAGATCCATGAGACGGCGTTCGTGGCGCCCACGGCGTCGGTGATCGGGGGCGTGACGCTGGGGGCGGGGGCGAGCGTCTGGTACGGGGCCGTGGTGCGCGGCGACGTCGAGGCGATCTCCGTCGGGGCGAGCAGCAACGTCCAGGACAACTGCACGCTGCATGCCGACCCGGGGTTCCCCGTGAGCGTCGGTGAGCGCGTGAGCATCGGGCACAACGCCGTGGTGCACGGGGCGACAGTCGAGGACGACTGTCTGATCGGCATGGGGGCGACGGTCCTGAACGGCGCCGTGATCGGGGCCGGTTCGCTCGTCGCGGCGCAGGCGCTGGTGCCGCAGGGAATGGTGGTGCCGGCCGGCTCGCTCGTCGCCGGGGTGCCGGCCAAGGTCAAGCGGCCGTTGACGGAGGAAGAGAAGCAGGGCGTCACCCTCAACGGCACGATGTACGCCGAGTTGGCGAAGGCGCATCGGGATGTGCATGCCTAGGCGGTTCGGCGGGTGCGGGTGGGTTGTGGCTGGTCGCGCCCACGCGGCGGAGCCGCAGACGGACACAGTCCCGCGCCCCTTTGGGGTGACCTACTCTGCCGCCGCCGCAGGTACTGCCTTCTTCGCCTTGCGCTTGATCACCAGCATGGACGTGAGGCCCACCAGGACCGCCGCCACCAGGCCCAGCCACGAGAAGCGCTTCAGCCAGGACTCCGCGACGATGCCGACGTAGTAGATGACCGCCGTCGTGCCGCCGGCCCACAGGATGCCCCCGAGGACGTTGGCGATGGCGAACTTCCAGTACGGCATGCGGAGCACACCGGCGAGGGGCCCCGCGAAGATACGCAGCAGGGCGACGAAGCGGCCGAAGAAGACGGCCCACATGCCCCACTTCTCGAAGGAGCGCTCGGCGGTGGCGATGTGGCCCTCGCTGAAGTGCTTGGGGAACTTGTTGCCCAGCCAGGCCAGCAGGGGCCGACCGCCCTTGCGGCCGATGGCGTAGCCGATCGAGTCGCCGATGATCGCGCCGGCCGTCGCGCTGGCACCCAGGACGACCGGGTCGATCTCCCCGTGCTGGGACGCGAGCAGCGCCGAGGAGACGAGGATGATCTCGCCCGGCAGCGGGATGCCCAGACTTTCCAGGCCGATGACCAGCCCGACCAGCGCGTATACGGCGACCGCGGGTACGGTTTCGAGCCACTCCTGGACGTGCAACGCCGGTTCCTTTCGCTGAGCTTCCCTGCGTGCCGAGGGAAGCCTACCGGCTTCTAGGACGTCCCTCGGGGCTCAGGCGTTCCAGCTCCACTCGGCCACCTCGGGCAGGTCGGTGCCGTGCTCACGGATCCAGGCGTGGTGGCGGGTGCGGGCGTCGGCCATCCGCTGGCGCACCGCCGTGGCGCGGACCGCGAGGCCGGGGACGCGGTCGATGACGTCCATGACCAGGCGGTAGCGGTCGAGGTCGTTGCGGACGACCATGTCGAACGGCGTGGTCGTGGTGCCGGCCTCCTTGTAGCCGCGCACGTGCAGGTGCCCGTGGCCGGTGCGGCGGTAGGCGAGCCGGTGGATCAGCCACGGATAGCCGTGATAGGCGAAGATCACCGGCTTGTCGGTGGTGAACAGCCCGTCGTACTCGAAGTCGCTCATGCCGTGCGGGTGTTCGCCCTGGGGCAGCAGCCGGGCGAGGTCGACGACGTTGACGACCCGGACGGTCAGCTCGGGCAGGTACCGGCGGAGCAGATGGGCGGCGGCGAGGGTCTCCTGGGTCGGGACGTCACCGGCGCAGGCGAGCACGACATCGGGCTCGGTGCCGTCCTCGGTGCCCGCCCACTCCCAGATGCCGGCCCCGCGGGCGCAGTGGACCCGGGCCTCGTCCATCGACAGCCAGTCGAAGCAGGGCTGCTTGCCGGCCACGATCACGTTGACGTAGTCGCGGCTGCGCAGGGCGTGGTCCGCCACCGACAGCAGGGTGTTGGCGTCCGGCGGCAGGTAGACCCGGACGGCCTCGGGGCTCTTGTTGAGGACGTGGTCGACGAAGCCGGGGTCCTGGTGGGAGAAGCCGTTGTGGTCCTGCCGCCACACGTGGGAGGTCAGCAGGTAGTTGAGCGAGGCGATGGGGGCCCGCCAGGGCAGCCTGCGCGAGGTGCGCAGCCACTTGATGTGCTGGTTGACCATGGAGTCGACGATGTGCACGAACGCCTCGTAGCAGGAGAAGAGCCCGTGCCGGCCGGTGAGCAGGTAGCCCTCCAGCCAGCCCTGGCAGAGGTGTTCGGAGAGCACCTCCATCACCCGGCCGTGCCGGTCGAGGTGCTCGTCCACGGGCAGGGTCCCGGCCTGCCAGGTCTTGCCGCTGGCGTCGTAGACGGCCTGGAGCCGGTTGGAGGCGGTCTCGTCCGGGCCGACCAGGCGGAAGTCGCGGCGTCCGGCGGTGTCGCGCATGATCCGTGCGAGGAGGTCACCCAGGACCCGGGTCGGCTCGTGCGTCGTCGTGCCGGGCTTGTCGACGGGCACGGCGAAGTCGTCAAGGGACGGAATGGGCAGGTCGCGCACGAGCAGGCCGCCGTTGGCGTACGGGGTGGCGCCGAGACGCCTGGTGCCCTCGGGGACGCAGGCGAGGACGTCCGGGACCGGGCGGCCCTCGGCGTCGAAGAGTTCCTCGGGCCGGTACGAGCGCAGCCAGGACTCCAGCTGCTTCAGGTGCTCCGGGTTGTCGCGGACGCCGGACAGCGGCACCTGGTGGGCGCGCCACGTGCCCTCGACCGGCTCGCCGTCGACCTCCGCCGGGCCGGTCCAGCCCTTGGGGGTGCGCAGCACGATCACCGGCCAGTGCGGCCGCTCGGTCGCACCCTGCTCGCGGGCGGCGCGCTGTGCGGCGGCGATGCGGTCGAGGGCGGTGTCCATGGTCTCGGCCATGGTGCGGTGGACGGTGGCCGGGTCGTCGCCGCTGACGTGGATCGGCTCGTGGCCGTAGCCGTGCAGCAGCGCGTCGAGCTCCTCCTCGGGGAGGCGGGACAGCACGGTCGGGTTGGCGATCTTGTAGCCGTTGAGGTGCAGGATCGGCAGGACGGCACCGTCGTGGACGGGGTCGAGGAACTTGTTGGCGTGCCAGGATCCGGCGAGCGGCCCGGTCTCCGCCTCGCCGTCGCCGATCACGCAGGCCACCAGCAGGTCCGGGTTGTCGAGGGCGGCACCGTAGGCGTGGGCGAGGGAGTAGCCGAGTTCACCGCCCTCGTGGATCGAGCCGGGCACCTCCGGGGCGACGTGGCTGGGCACGCCGCCGGGGAAGGCGACGGAACACGGCCCGACCGGCGCTCGCCCTTCTGGTCCAACGCCGTCGCCCAGGGCAGGACCGCGGCGGCCTCCGCCCTCGGTCTCCCTCC
>NZ_JBEOXI010000240.1:0-12073 GCF_040296465.1 Streptomyces sp. NPDC002130 | reverse complement strand
AAGGCAGGGTTCGGCCATGAGGGTGTGGCGTGAAATCCAGTCGCAATCGACCAGAAGCCAACTTGACCGAACACGGTGGCGCAATAACAGCCGTATGTCCGGTCACGCGTCAAGAGCCGTCGCCTTCATTTGTCGAAACGTGACCGTCCCGTGAAGACGCGAGGTCGCAGGCGCTCAGCGGGACCGGGAGCGGTTGTACACAGCAGCGAGCCTGCCGGGGCGGCGCCGCCGTATCTGGCGGTGCCCACTGCCGCCCGGGGCGCGGCCGTCCAGCTGGATCCAGATCCGCACCTCGGTCCCGCCGAGCACCGAGGAGCCGATCCGCACGTCCCCGCCGGTGGACTCCGCGAGCCGGCGCACGATGTCCAGGCCGAGCCCCGTCGAGCCGTCGCTCCCCGAGCCGCGGCCCCGCGCCATCGCCGTCTCGGGGTCGGCTATGCCCGGGCCCGCGTCGGAGACGAGGACGATCACCGCGTCCTCACCGTTGTGCACGTCGACCGCGAAGGCGGTGCCCTCCGCGGTGTGCCGGAAGACGTTCCCGAGCAGCGCGTCGAGCGCGGCGGCCAGGTCGGCGCGGGCCACGGGTATGCGCACCGGCCGGTCGGCCCCGGCCACCCGCCACTTTCTGCCCTCGTCCTCCGCGAGCGCCGACCAGAACGCCATCCGCTCCCGGACCACCTCGGCCGCGTCGCACCCCGCGCCCGGACCGGCCGCGGCCGTCTGCGGCTTGGCCTCCCGGGCCGTACGGATGATGGTGTCGACCTCGCGCTCCAGCTGCTCGACCGCGGTCCGGGTCTGGTCGGCGGCCGGCCCCTCGCCGAGTGAGGCCGTGTTGAGGCGCAGCACGGTCAGGGGCGTCCGCAGCCGGTGGGACAGGTCGGCCGCCAGCTCCCGCTCGTTCGCCAGGAGCTGGACGACCTGGTCGGCCATCGAGTTGAACGCGACCGCCGCCAGCCGCAGCTCGCTCGGGCCCTCCTCGGGCACGCGCGCGCCGAGCCGGCCCTCCCCCAGGTCGTGCGCCCCCTCGACCAGGCGCCGCGCGGGCCGGACCATGCGGACGCCCAGCCGGTCGGCGACCGCGACCGAGCCGAGGATCAGCGCCACCCCGACCGCGGCGAGCACGGCCCAGGCCGTGCCCACGCCGTTGGTGACGTCGGACTCCGGCACGTACACCTCGACGACCGCGATCTTGCCGGTGCTGAGCGCGACCGGCTGGAGCAGCGTCGAGCCGCCGGGGACGCCGGTGGTGGAGGCGCGGCCCAGCTTGCGCACGGCCGCGATGTCCTCGTCGGCGGCGCGCCGCCGCCCCAGCTCGAGGGCCTCCTGGCCGTCGCCCGCCGGGAGGTGCACGGCCATCCCGGCGTCGGCACCGGCGGAGGCGACGACCCGTTCGAGCTGATCGCGGTCGGTGGTGATGGACAGGGCCGGGGCGACGGCGGCGGCCTCCCGCTCGGCGTTGGAGAAGGCGCGATCGCGGGCCATCTCGCGGATGACGAGTCCCAGCGGCACCGCGAAGGCGACCACGACCATGGTGGTCACCGCCAGCGACACCTTGACCAGGGCCCACCTCATCGCGGCGCCCCCGGTGGTTCGAGCTTCACGCCGACGCCCCGAAGGGTGTGCAGATAGCGCGGGTCGGCCGCCGTCTCGCCCAACTTCCTGCGCAGCCAGGACAGATGGACGTCGATGGTCTGGTCGTCACCGTAGGACTGCTGCCACACCTCGGCGAGCAGTTCCCTGCGGGAGACGACGACGCCGGGCCGGCGGGCCAGGAAGGCGAGCAGGTCGAACTCGCGGCGGGTGAGGTCGAGTCGCGCGCCGTCCAGCTCGGCCTGACGGCGCAGCGGGTCGACGGTCAGGCCGCCGACCCTGATCGCGGGGGACGGCTCCCCTTCCGCGGCGCCGGAGCGGGCGCGGCGCAGCACGGCCGCCATGCGGGCCGAGAGGTGCTCCACCGAGAAGGGCTTGGTCAGGTAGTCGTCCGCCCCGGCGTTCAGCAGCCGGACGATCTCCGTCTCGTCGTCCCGGGCGGTGGCGACGATCACCGGCACGTCCGTGATCCCGCGCAGCATCTTCAGGGCCTCGGACCCGTCGAGATCGGGCAGTCCGAGATCAAGGATCACCACGTCGAAGCGGACATGGGCGACCTCGCGCAGCGCCTCCAGTGCCGTCCCGACACTGCGCACGGTGTGCGAGGCGTCGGTCAGGTGGCGGATCAGCGCCGAGCGTACGAACTGGTCGTCCTCGACCACGAGCACACTTGCCATGCGCCGCACCGTACGCCATCTCGAACAGCCGGGTGCGGGGCTGTGGACAACTCCCCGGCTGGGGACAACCGACCCCCGCGGGACGCCGTTTGCGGGCCACGTGTGGGGCGCGTGAGGCAGTATGGCCCGCGATGCGCAGAGGACTCGTACACGTACTGGCCTGGCTGCTCGCCACGGGCGCGGCGGTCACGCTGTCGTGGTGGGGTGTCCACACGGTGATGGCGGGCACGGCCTACGACCCGCCGCGTGCCCTGCCCATCAAGGCCGCCGACGCGTCGTCCACGCGGGAGCCGAAGGCGTCGGCCACGCCGCCGGAGCGAACGCCTGCGCCCAAGCGGCGGCAGCCGAGCACGCCCCCCGCGGCCGGCCGACCGAGCCCCTCCCCCACGCCGTCGGCCGGCACCGCCGCCCCCGCCGCCTCCGGCCGGGTCAGGAGCTACGACACCGACGGCGGCCGGGCGGTCTTCGACCTCGGGAAGACGTCCGCCTCGCTGGTCTCGGCGACGCCCGGGGCGGGCTGGTCGATGCAGGTGTGGAAGACGGAGTCGTGGATCCGCGTGGAGTTCTCCTCGGGCGCGGACCGGGTGTCGGTGTTCTGCACCTGGCACGACGGGCCACCGCGGGTGGAGATCGGGACCTACTGAGTGCCCTTGGGCGGCGTATGCGCCCGGTGAGCGCGGCGGCCGGTCAGCGCGCCTGCTGAGCGCCGTGGTCGGTCACTTGAACACCGACGCGGGCGGCGCCGGTGACGCCACCGCCGCGAGGTCCGTGACGGGCGCGGCCCCGCCGGTGAAGTCGGTGAGGGTCCTGCCGTGTTCGACCCGGGCGGGGTGCGGGTCGGAGGCGGCGAGGCGGGTCAGCTCGGCGACGGGCAGCGGGTGGTCGGAGGCGACCAGGACTGCGTTGCCGAAGCGCTTGCCGCGCAGCACCGCAGGATCCGCGACCAGTGCGAGCTGCTCGAAGCGGGCGGCGGCGGTGGCGATCTGGCCGCGCAGATGGGCGAGCGGCGGCCCGTCGGCGAGGTTGGCGGCGTAGACACCGCCGGGCCTGAGCGCCCTGCGCACGTCGTCGAGGAACTCGGTCGAGGTCAGGTGGGCCGGTGTCCGGGCCCCGCTGAACACGTCGGTGATCACGAGGTCGGCCCAGCCGTCCGGCACCTTGGCGAGGCCCACGCGGGCGTCGGCGGAGCGCACCCGTATGCGCGCGTTCGGATCCAAGGGCAGCTCGCGGCGGACCAGTTGGACGAGGGCGCCGTCGCGTTCGACGACCTGCTGGGTGGACCGGGGCCGGGTGGCGGCGACATAGCGGGCGAGGGTGAGGGCCCCGCCGCCGAGGTGCACGGCGTGCAGGGGCCGTCCGGGCGGGGCGACGAGGTCGATCACATGGCCGAGGCGGCGCTGGTACTCGAAGGACAGGTACGCCGGGTCGTCCAGGTCGACGTGCGACTGCGGGGCCCCGTCGATCACCAACGTCCAGGCCCGGGCCCGCTCGCGGTCGGGGATGAGCTCGGCGAGCCCGCCGTCGACGCTCTCGACGACGGCCTCCGCACCGGCCTGTCTGCGCCGGCCGCCCTTGGACTTTCCCATGGGGTCATTATCGGGGTGGGCCGCTGAGCGGGACGTACGCCCCGGGGGCGAGGGGGCCTCAGCGGCAGCTGTCCGCCGCCCTGATCATCCGGGCAGCCTCGCCCAGGGCGTCGCGCAGCGCCGCGGGATCGGTCGCGAGGTCCGCCTCGCCGGGCGGCAGCAGCCAGTCCGAGCCCGCGACGGGAGCCCCGGGCGCCAGGGCCGGTCCGCGTCCGTCGGTCTCGGTGCAGGTACTCCCCGGCAGGTCCCACGCGGCGGCCGTTCCCGGCGGCACAAGAAAGCCCAGGGTGTCGCCACCGTCGTCGTGCAGGACGGGACCCACCGCGTCCGCCGGTCCGCGGCGCAGGATGTCGACCGCCTCCAGCCCATGCCGGGCCGGCACCGTCACCACATCGCAGCCGGCCGCCGGTGTAGCCGACGGCGTGCGAGGATCGCTGATCCGGCTGGTCTCCATCCGGCCTCCACCACGAAAACCCCTGCTTGGACGAGCGGTCGGGAGAAGGGGGCCTCCCGGTCCGCGAGGTTCAACGCGGCGAGGCGTCAACGGCTACGGCGGAAGTCAGCCGCAAAGGATGGCACTTCATGGCAGATCACGGATGAGATATCCGGTTTGTAGCCAAACACAGCGTGGCGACTTCATCACAGCAGGTACGTTCTTGCTCGCCGGACACGGGGCGGACCATGCGGACAACTCGCCACGAGTCGCCCCGCATCCGGCATGGTTCGACGGTTCGCACGGGAGGACCCGGCCATGGCGTCGTCAACGGTGACCTCGTCTCAACCCAACCGGCCGCCACGGCCGAACCTCGCCTTCCGGCGGCTGCGCGGACAGCACTCGCCGGCCGAGTTCGCCGCGGCGATCCGCCGGGCCGGGCTCGAGATCGGCGAGCAGGTCAGCTGTGACGCGCGGTACATCGGCCGGGTCGAAGCGGGCGAGATCCGCTGCCCCAACTACGCGTACGAACGGGTGTTCCTGCACATGTTCCCAGGCCGCACACTCACCGACCTGGGGTTCGCGCCCCGCTCGTCCGTACGCGGACGCCGGGCGCGCGACACCGAGGACGCGCCCCTGCCGCGCACCGCGAACCGGGCGAACGCCACGAGTGAGACCAGCAGGGCGTGCGAACCGTATGAAACGCGGAACCCGTACGACCCGTACCACCCGCACGACACCTACGAGGAGAGCGACGTGCTACGTCGCGCGTTCATGACCGGCGGAGGCGCCACGGTGGCCGCCGCCTCACTGGGGCCTGTCGGCCTAGCCCGCGACGCCTCTGCGGCACAGCGCCCCGTGCACCGCCGGGTGCACCGCGCCGGGGCGAGCGACGCGGGCGCCCTGGAAGAAGCCGTCCGCCGGATCCGGCTGCTCGACGACCGGCACGGGGCCGACGGCCTCTACCGCCGCGCCGCCGCCCCGCTGCGTGCCGCCTACGCCCTGCTGGACGCCGGCGCGACCCGCCAGACGACGGCCGACCGGCTCTTCTCGGGCGCCGGTGAACTGGCCATCTCCGTGGGCTGGCTGGCCCACGACTCGGGGCGCTTCGACGACGCCCGCTCGCACTACGCGGAGGCCCTGGCGACCGCCCGGATGACCGGGGACCCCGGACTGGAGGCGCACGCCTTCTGCAACACGGCGTTCCTCGCGCGCGACGCGGGCCGGCCGCGCGAGGCGGTCCGGGCGGCCCAGGCCGCACAGCGCGTCGCCCGTCCCGTGGGGTCGGCGCGGCTGATGTCGCTGCTCGCGCTGCGCGAGGCGGGCGGCTGGGCCGGACTCGCCGACCGCGTCGGCTGCGAGCAGGCACTGGCCCGGGCGCAGGCCTTCTTCGAACGGGGCCCCTCGGACGCCGACCCCGAGTGGATGAGCTTCTACGGGGAGGCCGAACTGGAGGGACTGGAGGCGCAGTGCTGGTCCACGCTGGGCGACTGGCCCCGGGCGGCCCAGCACGCGCGCCGGGCGGCCGAGCTGCAGGATCCGCACTTCACCCGGAACATCGCCCTGTACACGGCGGAGCTGGCCGACGACCTCGCGCGCGGTGGCCGGCCGGACGAGGCGGCGGTGGCGGGGATGCGGGTGCTGGATCTGCTGGAGGAGGTCCAGTCGTCCCGCGTCCAGACCATGCTGGCGGCGACGGCCCGCGTGCTCCGGCCACACCGCCGGGCCACCGGAGTGACGGCGTTCCTGGAGAGGCATGCCTCGGCACCGCGCATGGCCTGAGAACCGGCCGAGCACGGCCTGCGAGTCGGCCGCGCGTGGCCTGAGAACCTGCCGAGCATGGCCTGGGACCTATCCGAGGTGCCCCACGTCGTTCCAGCTCTCGATCGCCGGCTCCCCGTAGGCCCAGCCCAGCACGGACAGCGACGTCGGGTTCAGCCGTATCCGGGCCGCGAAGTCGATCGGGAGACCCAGCCATCGCGCGCCTATGGAACGCAGTATGTGCCCGTGGGCGAAGATCAGGACGTCGCGGTCCTCGGAGCGGGCCCAGGAGACCACCTCGTCGGCCCGGGCCGTGACCTCGGTGAGCGACTCGCCGCCCGGGACGCCGTCGCGCCAGATCAGCCATCCGGGCCGGACGTCCTGGATGTCCGCGGGGGTCATTCCCTCGTACGCCCCGTAGTCCCACTCCAGCAACGCGTCCCAGGCACGCGCGCGGTCACCGAAGCCGGCCAGTTCGCAGGTCTCACGCGCGCGTGCCAGCGGGCTGGTACGCACCTCGACACCGGCCAGGCCCTCGAACGGCGCCCGGTGCAGGCGCTCCCCGAGCAGCTTGGCACCGCGCCGGCCTTCCTCCAGGAGTGGCACGTCGGTCCTGCCCGTGTGCTTGCCGGACAGGGACCACTCGGTCTGTCCGTGGCGGGCCAGCAGGATGCGCGCGGCCATGGGAAACCTTTCCGGAGGAACAACGCAAGGGGAACTCCTCCATCATCGCGCACGTCCGCCGGGGGCAACCCGGGGGGCGATCTCTGCGTCTTCGAAGGCCGGAGGCGCACCACGGGGCGTGCGCCCACGCCGTACAGTGGCACGGCCGAACGGGTTACGCGTGATGACGAAGGGGGAGGACGATCGGATGCCGCACACCGAGACACCGGGCACCGAGGCGGCCCCCACGCCCAGGTTGCGCTGGTGGACCGAGCTGCCGCTGATCCTTCTGGTGTACGCGTGCTACTCGGCCGGCCGGCTCCTCGCCCGGGGCGACGTCTCCGGCGCCGTCGACAACGGTCTGACGATCCTGCGCTTCGAGAAGGCGCTGTATCTCAACTTCGAGCACCCGCTCAACCGTCTCTTCACGCGCGAGGCCTGGATCGGGATACCCGCCGACTTCTGGTACGCGTCGCTGCACTACCTGGTCACACCGGCCGTCCTGGTGTGGCTCTTCCGCTCCCGGGCCGTGCGCTACCGCGCCGCACGCACCTGGCTGATGACGTCCACCCTCATAGGTCTGGTCGGCTTCACCCTGCTGCCGACCTGCCCTCCCCGGCTCCTCGACGCGAGCCACGGTTTCGTGGACACGATGGCCCAGTTCAGCTCCTACGGCTGGTGGGGAGGCGCGGCGAGCGCACCGCGCGGCATGGGGAACATGACCAACCAGTACGCGGCGATGCCGAGTCTGCACGTGGGCTGGGCCCTGTGGTGCGGAGTGATGCTGTGGCGCTACGGCGGCACGCGCGCGACGAAGGCGGCCGCTGTCGCCTACCCCCTGATCACGACGATCGTGGTCATGGGCACCGCCAACCACTACTTCCTCGACGCGGTCGCGGGCGCGGCCGTCATGGGCGCCGGACTGCTGCTGGCACCCCTCGTGATGCGCACCGCGGACCGGGTCAAGGCGCGGTTCGTGCGGCCGGTGGCACCGGTCGCGGCGACCTCTCCCACCGCCTCCCAAGCCACGTCTCCCACCGGGTCCTCCGCCGCCTCTCCCGCCGCGGGTTCCTCGATTGTCAGTGCCGGATGCCAGACTTCCGCGGGTGAGCGAATTCCACGGCAGCGCGAGTCGCGGCTCGGAGCGGGAGCCGAGCCGGGTGCCTCCCCCAAGGACGCGGGGGACGGCGCTCCGGCACCGGCTCGCTGAGCTGCGCGGCCCCGACGTACCCGCGAAGGCACTGGACGCGCGCGCACTGGCGGCGCTGGCCGCCAACCCCGGTTGTGCGCGGCGCGCGATCCTCGACGGCGCCGGGGTGAACAAGGCGGCGCTGGCGAGCGCGCTGGGCTCGCCGTCGGCCTTCGGGCAGTCGCAGTTCGCGCTCACCAGAGGCAACGCCTTCGAGGCGAAGGTCAAGGCCGACGGCGGCGCGGAGCTGCTGCGGCTGGTGCACGAGAAGCTCGACCGGTCCGCCGAGCCGCCCGTCGACGCGCGCGTGCCCGACCTGACGGCGACCGGCCCCCGGGGGCGTACGGCCCGTACGGAGCTGGAGCTGCGGGAGGCCACGGCGCACCCCGGCGCCTGGACGCTGCTCGACCATCCGATGCTCGCGCTGGACGTGGCGGGCTCCCCGGCGTTCCTGGAGCCGGACGCGGTGGTGGTGCACCCGGACGGCAGCTGGACGGTCGTTGAGATCAAGTCCTTCCCGCTGCTGGACGGATCGGCGGACCCGGCGAAGGTCGGGGCGGCGGCCCGGCAGGCGGCGGTGTACGTGCTGGCGCTGGAGGAGCTCGCCGCGCGGCTGGGCGCGGAGCCGGAAGCGGGCGCCGCACGTCTCGGCGTCGAGCCGGAGGGGGGCGCCGGTGCCGAGGGAGTGACCGTGCCCGCGCCGCGTGTGCGGCACCGGGTCCTGCTGGTCTGCCCCCGGGACTTCTCCAACCTGCCGGCCGCGTCCGCCGTCGACATCCGCAAGCAGCGGGCGGTGACGGCCCGCCAGCTGGCCCGGCTGACCCGCATCGAGGACATCGCCGACACGCTGCCCGAGGGCACCTGCTTCTCGCCGGAGCTGCCCGCCGGGGAGCTGACGGCGGCCGTGGAGTCGGTCCCGGCGACCTACGCGCCCGAGTGCCTGTCCGCGTGCGAGCTGGCCTTCCACTGCCGGACCCGCTCCCGCCAGGAGGGCGCGGTGACCTCGCTCGGGCGTCCGGTACGGGCGGAGCTGGGCGGCCTCACCACCGTCGAGGACGTCCTCGCGGCCGCGCGCGGCGAGGCGGGCGATCCCCACGACCCGGCCGTGGCGGCCCTGCGGCGGGCGGCCGCCCTGCGTGCCGAGGCGCTGGAGGCGGCGTGTCGCTGATCTCGACCCTGGCCCGTCTCGAGGCCGTCAGCACGGGCCGTGCCCAGCCCGCCGCCACCGTCCGGCACCGGCATCTCGGCGACCGCCCGCTGGTGTTCGTGCCGCTGACCACCGCCGGTGAGGCCGGTGCCCCGCTCGGTGCGCTGGTCGGCACCGACCGGGACGCGCCGCGTCTGCTGGCCGTCCCGCAGCCCCGGGACCGCGACCTGAGATTTGCGTTCCTGGCCGAACTGGCCGACGTCGTGCTGCCGTACGTCGACTCCTACGCCGAGACCGTGGAGGCCGCCGAGCGCACCGAGACCGACCCGGAGACCGGCAAGCGCGTCAAGGTCGAGGTCGATCTGTGCGCGGACGCGCCCCAGCTGATCGTGCCGAGCCGGGCGGGCATCGACCTGGTGCGGCTGCTCGGGCGCTCCATGCGGTTCCGGCGGACCCTGGAGCAGGATCCGGAGGCTCCCTATCCGGCGCCGCCGCGGGTGCCGCTGCTCGGGCGGTGGCTGACGCACTTCGGGGAGCGGGCCCGGGTGCCCGGCTCCTCGCTGCTGCTGGCGATGACCGACGTCCTGGGCCGGCACTGGGTGACCGGGCAGTCCACCCTGGAGGACCAGCATCTGGGGGCGTTGCTCGCCTGGATCGACCCGCCGGAGGGCGGCACCGGTGCCGAGGCCGCGCTGCGGGCCGAGCTGGAGCGGGACGCGCAGGGGCAGCTGACCTGCCCGCCGGCGGGTCCGGCCACCGACCCGGCGTTCGACAACAAGCTGCTCGCCCCGGCCATCGAGCGCTACGACCGGGCCCGCACCGCCCTCGCCGCGGCCGAGGACGGTCTGGAGGCCGACGACCGGCTCGGGGCGCTGACCGCCGCCGAGCGGGCGATCCGCGACCTGGTGCTCAGCCGCACCCGGCCCACCTGGGACGCGGTATGGCGGGGCCTCGATCTGCTGCGGGAGCTGCCCGAAGGGGCGCGGGTCGAGGAGCGGTGGACCCGGGACCGCTGGTCGTTCACCGGCCACCGCGACCGTGTTCTGGCCGGTGAGCCCCCGCAGCCGCGCCGCGACGACGCGGTCACCGCGGCCAACAAGCTCGCCACGCGTGAGCGCGAACAGGCCCGGCTGGAGGCGCAGGAGGCCCTCGACGACCCGCTGGTGATGGCGGGTCGGCGGCTGTCCGGGGAGGCGTTCGCGGGTGAGGTCACCGACGTCGTGATGGCGTACAGCGAGGGCAAGCGGCCGAGCCCCCGCCCCCTGGTCACGGTGCGCACGGACGACCGGCCGTACCTCGGCGAGCGCACGAAGGTGTACCGGTCGCTCGGCGGGAAGCCGCAGTCGGCGGAGTTCGTCGCGGCCGAGGAGGACGGTGCGTACGTCGTCCTGCGGATCCTCGACAAGATGGGCCGCGGCAAGGAGCCCGAGCCGGGGTCGGTGCCGGAGAAGGGCGAGCGGATCTGCTTCACGCTCTTCGAGCACGAGCAGCGGGGCGGTGCGAAGCTGCCCGATCCGGAGGAGACGCCGTGGACGCACGGCGGGCCGCCGGGCGAGCCGGCCCTGGAGGCCGCGGACCCGGTGACCGAGGAGGATGTGCTGTGACCACGGTGTTCGACCCCTCGGCCGCCGCGGCGCAGGCCACCGACGCGATCCTGCACGACACGCTGCACGGCACCGCGCGCGGTGTCGTCGTGGACTCCCCGCCGGGCGCGGGCAAGTCCACGCTGGTGGTCCGCGCGGCCCTGGAGCTCGCGGAGGCGGGCCACTCCCTGATGGTGGTCGCGCAGACCAACGCCCAGGTCGACGACCTGGTCCTGCGGCTCGCCGAGAAGAGCCCCGAGCTGCCGGTGGGGCGGTTGCACAGCAGCGACTCCGACCCGTACGACAAGGCGCTCGACGACCTGGAGAACGTACGCACGTCGGCCAAGGCGGCCGACCTCGCCGGACTGGCGGTGGTGATCTCGACGGCGGCGAAGTGGGCGCACGTCAAGGTGGACGAGCCGTGGCGGCATGCGATCGTCGACGAGGCGTACCAGATGCGCTCGGACGCGCTGCTCGCGGTGGCCGGGCTGTTCGAGCGGGCGCTGTTCGTGGGTGACCCGGGGCAGCTCGACCCGTTCGCGATCGTGGGCAGCGAGCAGTGGGCGGGTCTGGCGTACGACCCGTCGGCCTCGGCGGTGACGACCCTGCTCGCGCACAACCCGGACCTGCCCCAGCACCGCCTGCCGGTGTCGTGGCGGCTCCCGGCCTCCGCGGCGCCCCTGGTCTCGGACGCGTTCTACCCGTACACGCCGTTCCGCAGCGGCACGGGCCCCGGCGACCGGACCCTGGCCTTCGGTGTGCCGTCGGACGGCTCGGGCCCCGACCGGGTGATCGACGAGGCGGCCGAGTCGGGCTGGGGCCTGCTGGAGCTGCCCGCCCGGCACACGCCGCGCACGGACCCGGAGGCGGTCCGGGCGGTGGCCACGGTCGTACGGCGCCTGCTGGACCGGGCGGGTGCGGCGACCTCGGAGCGCTCCTCCGGTCCCTCGCCCCTGACGGCGGACCGGATCGCCGTCGGCACGGCCCACCGGGACCAGGCGGCCGCGATCCGCTCGGCACTGGCCGGCCTCGGCGTCACCGACGTGGTCGTGGACACGGCGAACCGGCTCCAGGGCCGCGAGTACGACGTCACGGTGGTCCTCCACCCCCTCTCCGGCCGCCCCGACGCCACGTCCTTCCACCTGGAGACGGGCCGCCTCTGCGTCCTGGCCTCCCGCCACCGGCATGCCTGCATCGTGGTCTGCCGGGCGGGCGTGACCGGCCTCCTGGACGACTATCCGTCGACGGAGCCGGTCCAGCTGGGGACAGTGGTGAAGTTCCCGGACGGCTGGGAGGCGAACCACGCGGTCCTGGCACATCTGGCAGAGCACCGGGTGGTGTGGCGACCGTGAACCGCGCCTCCGGACCCGCCCGCCCTCACCCCTTCCGCCGGCCCGAGGCCCGCAGGGGCTGCTGGGCCCACCGAGCGTCGACCAGCTCGCCG
>NZ_JBEOXI010000239.1:0-12079 GCF_040296465.1 Streptomyces sp. NPDC002130 | reverse complement strand
TGGTCCTCCAGGGTGAACGAGAAGTCGAACCCGCAGCGCAGCAGCCCGACGGCGCCATGCCCGCCCTGCGGACGATGCCCGAGGGCCCGCCGGACGAGGTGTTCGACATCGTCTACCACCCCACCCTGGTCGCCGCCTACGCCTCCGTACTGGCCACATCCCGGTCCCTGTCCCTGCTGGCGCATGCGTCATGACGTCCCCTCGGCACGCACCCTGGCCGGGTGGACCGCTCGGCGAGGCCGAACCCGCGGCGGACGAGTCGTCGGCCGTACGCCACGCGCCGGCCGACGAGGACCCGGAGGCCTCGCGCGGCACACCTGCGCACCGGTCCCCCGCCCCGCATGACACGCCGTCGGAAGAGTCCCGGCACCCGCGCGCCGCGCTCACGACCGTTGGGCCCGCTCCACGCCTTCCGCCGTGGGAATCTCCTGCCGACGACGGCCGGGTCCTCGAGCGGCTCGCCGACGCCGTCACCGCATCCGACGCCCCGCACGTGGTGTTCGCCCTCTCCCGGCACGGGCGCCGCAGCGTCGTGAGCGGCGGCACCGCCCCGCCCCCGCCGCTCGCCCGCGAGAACCTGCGCTACGAGATCGGCTCGGCGACGAAGACGTTCACCGGGCTGCTGCTGGCCCGGCTGATCCGCATCGGCCGGCTGACCGGTGGTGAACCGGCCGCCGCCCTCCTGGACGGGGGGCTGCCGGCAGGTGCGAACCCGGTGACGCTGGCCCACCTGATCACCCACACCTCCGGACTGCCCGCCCTGCCGGCCGGATTCTTCCTCCGGGGCCTGCCCGCCTGGACCACCAACCCCTACGCCCGCTTCCCGCAGGCCCGGGTGGTCGACGCCTTCCTGCGCCACCGGCCGCGCCACCGCCCCGGCACCCGGTGGCGTTACTCCAACTTCGGCGTCGCCGTACTCGGACACGCACTGGTCGCCGCGACCGGCACCCCCTGGGAGGACATGCTCACCGACCAGGTTTTGCGCCCCCTCGGTCTGGACGGCACGACCCTGCGCGCGGACGACTCCGGTCTCGACGCCCCCGGGCACGGAAGGGACGGCGTGTCACCCGTGCCCGCCTTCGACGCCGGAGGCTTCCAGGCGGCGGGTGCCGTACGGGCCACGCCGCACGACCTGCTCACCTTCCTCGAGGCCCACCTGGACCCGGCCGGCGTGTCACCGCACCTCGCCCCCGCCCTGCGGGCGGTGCGCCGCCCCGTGCTGCGCAGGGGCATCGGGCACCGGCACGTCCACACCATCGCCTGGTTCCGTCACCCGACGGACGGCGGACCGATGTACTTCCACAGCGGCGCGACCCTCGGCCACCAGGCGTTCCTGGGATTTCGCGCCGACACCGGCACCGCCCTTGCCGCGGTGTGCACCCGCCGCTTCCGCGCCCACGACCCGTTCCTGGTCACCGCGTACGCGCTGCTGGCACAGGAGTAGCGGGCCCCGTCCGGCGCCGGCGGTACATTCCGCGCGGGCGCCGGACAGCCCTGACCCCTCGTCACACCCGCCGCCACAGGGCCGGCGTGCGGGTGGGCGCCCATGCGCCCTGGGCCTGGTGGGTCTGCAGGCACCGGTAGCGCACACCGGCGTGAAGCACGGTGGCACCGGCTTCGTAGACACGGCCCACTGCCCACGCCTGCGTGGCGTTGCCCTGCGGAGGCGCCGATGGGACGGCCGCGGTCTTCAGGGTGAGGCCGAAGTCGCTGAGCAGCGCATTGATCGGCTGGTAGAACGTGGTGCCCCCGCTACTGCAGTCACCCGTACCGCCGGAGGTCACGCCCTGTGCCTGGACGCCCGAGACGAAGGGCCCGCCGGAGTCGCCCGGCTCGGCGCACACCGTCGTCCGGGTCAGCCCGTCCACCCTGCCCTGGTCGTAGCTGACGCTGGTGTCGTGCTGCTCGATGCTGCCGCAGTGCCACCCGGTGGTGGAGCCGGAGCGGCAGACGGCGGCCCCGACGAGAGCCTGGACCGAGCCGGTGATCTGCACCTTCTGGTCGCCCTCGGCCCTCACGTTCGCGGTCGTGCTCCACTGGTCGTTGACGGCGACCCACGACATGTCCTTGCCCGGGAACGTGGAGGCCTGGAACGTGCCCTGCGCCGTCCTGTCGAAGCCGGTCGTCGTGTCGCCCTTCTTGCCGCAGTGGCCCGCCGAGGCGAAGCCCTGCTGTGCGTCCTTCGTGACGGAGAAGCCGATGGAACACCGGGCGGCGTCGTTGATGTAGTAGGCGTCGCCGCCGGTGATGTCCGCCAGGAGGCGCGGCCGGTTCGCCGTCACCTTGACGCCGACGCCCTTGCGGTCGAGGCCCCCCGCCTTGATGAACGCGGCGGCCGCGGCCTTGGTCCGGGCCTCCACGACGACCCGGTTCGTCGGGACGTCGACGTACCACAGGTGCGTGTCGTGGGTGCCGACGCGGGCCGCCGCCCGGTCCAGCTTCCTCTTCGCGGCCGTCAGGTCGCGCAGCGTCTTCTTCACGACGGCCGCTTTGGCACCCTGGGCCTTGATGGCGGGAACGTCCGTGGCCTTGGTGGTCGCCACCACGAGCTCCTGCGAGGTCGCGCCGCGCAGCCAGGCCCCCGCGAAACGGTTCCCCAGCGCGTTGCGCAGCAGCCCTGCCCGGGTACCCGCCTCCGCCTCGTTGATCAGCCGCCGGGAGGCCTGGGCCCGGGTCAGCCCGAGGTCACGTTCCAGGGCGCGCAGCAGCGGAGCCGACGGCCGGTCGGCGCCGAGGGTCTGGGCGGTCGAGGGCAACGGACCCGCGGGGGGTGCCGGTTCGGCCGCCACGGCGGAGGGCAACCCGGTGGCGAGGAGCGCGCCGAGTGCGGTCAGGGCCGCCCGGCGGCCGGTCACGGCATGTCTGTGGGCCATTTCGATGTGTCTCCTTCGATCGCGGTGAACCTGCAGGCGAGGCCATATGCCTTGCCGGAGCCGCCCGGAGTGATGTCCCGGGCCGCCCCGTTTCGCGCTTTGGCGCGGGGAAGGGCGCCATGTGCAGTACTGCGGACGCCCGGCGTGTCACGCGGACTTCAGGCCGGGCGAACCCACCTCCGTGACGAAGGACGCGGTCGTCGAGATGGTGCCCCCGGGCGTGTTGACGGCCGAGACGGTCCGGAAGTCGACCTGGGCGTTCTCACGGCCCAGCTCGACCCGGACGTAGCCGCGCCGGCCGTCGTAGTGCTTCATGTGGGGGTTGGCCTTCATGAACGTGTCCCAGTTGTCCGGCTTGCTGGTTCCGTTCCCGCCGCTGGCGATGGAGGTGCAGGTGACCTCCGTGCCCAGCGTCCTGGACTGCGGGTCGTCGAAGTCGTCCTTGATGTCGAAGGCGTAGCCGACGTGGACATCGCCCGTGAGGACCATCCAGTTGTCGACGCCGGCGGCTTTCGCGCCCGCCATGACCCGGCCACGGGAGGCTCGGTAGCCGTCCCAGGCGTCCATGGAGACCCGGGCCGGCTCGGTCAGGTCGAACTTGCGCTGGGAGAAGCACACCTGCTGGGGCATCACGTTCCACAGCGCGCCGGAGTCGCGCCAGCCGTCCAGGAGCCAGCGCTCCTGCGCGGGGCCCGTGAGCGTGCGGGCCGGATCGTCCGACTCGCTGCCCGGCGCGTGCGGCCGGTCGCCGTAGGCCTGGTCGGAGCGGTACTGGCGGGTGTCGAGGATGTCGAACTGGGCGAGGGAACCCCAGGCCAGCCGGCGGTACAGCCGGGCATCGGGGCCCTGCGGCAGCTGCTCGACGCGCAGCGGCTGGTTCTCCCAGTAGGCCCGGTAGGCGGCGGCGCGCCGCACCAGGAACTGCTCCTGGGGGCTGCCGTTCTCGTCGAGGGCGCCTGCGTAGTTGTTCTCCGTCTCGTGGTCGTCCCAGGTGACGAGGAACGGGTGCCGGGCGTGCGCGGCGATCAGGTCCGGGTCGCTCTTGTAGAGCGCGTAGCGCAGCCGGTAGTCCGCCAGGGTGGTCGTCTCGCGGTTGAACACGTCAGGCAGTGTGCGGTCGGTGTAGCGACGGGCCCCACCGGTGGAGTCCACCGGGTACTCGTACAGGTAGTCGCCGAGGTGGAAGACCACGTCGACGTCCTCCTGCGCCAGATGCCGAAAGGCCGTGTAGTAGCCGTCCTGGTAGGCCTGGCAGGCCACGGCGGCCAGCCGCATGCCCGCGGCGTGCGTGCCCGAGGCCGGCGCCGTACGGGTCCGGCCGGTGGGGCTGATCCAGCTGCCCACCCGGAACCGGTAGTAGTAGTGGCTGTCCGGCGTCAGGCCCGTGACGTCGACGTGCACACTGTGGGCGTACTCGGGATGGGCCGTGGCGGTGCCCTGCTGCGCGACGATCGCGAACCACTCGTCGAGGGCCACTTCCCAGTCGACGACGACCCGTTGCTGGCCGAGGCCGCCGTCCTCGGCGAACGGCTCGGGGGCCAGCCGGGTCCAGATCAGTACCGAGTCGGGCAGCGGGTCGCCGGAGGCCACACCCAGGGTGAACGGGTCGTCGGACACCCGGGCGGCGTCGAGTTCGGGAGCGGCGGTGGCGCCGCGGGCCGGCCGGTTCGTGGCGAAGGCGAGCATCGCCGCCGCCGCGGTGACCGTCAGGAACCGGCGGCGGGCGACGTGCGGCGCTGCGGTGCGCAGCACGTCGTCGTGCGGGGAGAAAGCATGCTCGGACGGTGCTCTTCGACGGCCCGTCAGCGCCATCTGGTGTCCTCTCGTACGGGGCGGTTGCGCTCCCGTGCGGATGCATGGGGACATCGTCGGCGTGCGGAGCGCGGAGCTCGCATGCTAAGCAGACAAAATGCCTTAAACGGGCACGACGTGCGGGGGGTTCACACCACAGGCGGTACACCGGCCGGGGCGGTGCGCGAGGCGGCGGGCAACAAGAAACGCCGCCCGGCGAACGCGGGCGGCGCGAGAGGAGCGACAAGCGGGGCCCGTCGGCCCGGAGCGCACGGAAGGATCAAGTGAAGGGTCAGCCGCGGTCGCGGATCACTTCCGCCTACGGGCCGACACCGACCGCCGAGCCACTCGCGGACCGAACCGGCTGCTGTATCAGCCCCTTCACCGGCCAGGTGTTCAGCGGGCCTGTCGGGCGGCTGCGACGGCCGCTGCGGGCTCCCGCACCGGCAGGTGGTAGACGTGGAAGGCCCGTCCGATGACCGGCTGGGCGACGTTGCGCACCCGTACGCCGCCGCTCGTCATGCCGTGCTCGGTGCCGGCGTGCGCGTGCCCGTGCACCGCGAGGTCGGCGCCGGCGGTGTCGATCGCCTCGGCCAGCAGGTAGCTCCCCAGGAACGGGTAGATCTCCAGCGGCTCGCCCGCCAGGGTGTCCGGGACGGGGGAGTAGTGGGTCAGGGCGATCCGCGCGTCACAGCCCTCCTGGGCGAGTTGCTCCAGGGCGGCCCGCAGGCCGTCGGCGCACCGGCGCGAGTGCCGGACGAACTCCTTCATCACCGGCTCGCCGAACTCCCCGGCGCACCGGCCGACGAAGCCGCCCCCGAACCCCTTGGTCCCGGCGACGCCGATCCGCGCCCCGCCGCTCTCCACGACCGTGCTCTGCCCCTCCAGCACCTGCGTGCCGGCGTCCCGGAGGATGGCCGTGACCTCGTCCGGACGATCGTCGTGGTGGTCGTGGTTGCCGAGGACGGCGACGACCGGAACGGCCAGGTCCTGAACCTCCCGGGCCACCACCCGCATCTCCTCGGGCGTGCCGTGCCGGGTCAGGTCCCCGGCCAGCAGCAGGAGGTCGGCGCACTCGGGCAGGGTCTCGAAGGCGGGGCGGAGCACGCCCTGGCTGTCGGGCCCCATGTGGATGTCCCCGACGGCTGCGATGCGGATCATGAGAGCTCCTCCGCGTGGTCGGGGGAGGACGCCTCGGTGACCACGAGGTCGCTGTGCACGGGGAATCCGGCGAGCTCCTCGTGGACGGTGCGCACGATCTCGTCGCGGCAGGGTGCCGAGGGCACGGTGCCGGTGAGCAGGACCGTCCGGCCGCGGGCCTCGACCCGTACGCCCAGTTCACCGAGCTCGCCGGAGGCGAGGCGGTCCTGGAGGTGGGCGATGCGGTAGTCCAGGTTCTCGGCCGGCGGCCCGCCGCCCGCGTCCTGGGAACCGTGGGTGCTCATGGGTGCTCCTTCAGATGACGTTCAGGCGCTCCAGGAGGAAGAAGAAGGCCGCGGGCATGGGTTCGTCCCCGCACTCGCGCCGCACCTTCTCCCAGTCGACCTTCTCCCGCAGGGCGCGTGCGATGGGCAGGGCCGCCCCGAAGTCGCAGTGGTGCTCCGAGAACGCGGCGGTCAGACTCCACAGCAGATCGGTCGGGGCCAGCACGGGCATGCGCACCGAGTCGACCGACAGCTCCTGCGCCCGCTCCAGCATGTCCGCGCCGACCGGCCGGTGTGCCAGCTCGAAGATGATGTCCACCGGCTGGCCGAAGCACGTGGCCTTGATCAGCCAGTCCTCCGGCGGGGTGTACACCGTCAGCCCGGCCTCGTGGAGCGTGGCCGCGACCGCTTCGGCGTCCTCGGGGCGGATCGCGAAGTCGACGTCGTGCTTCAGGTTCTTCTCGCCGCCGTGGGCGTACGCTGCCACACTCCCGGCCAGTGCGAACAGGTGCCCGTTGCGCTTCAGCAGGGCGCCGACCTGTTTGGCCGCCTCCAGGAGCGCCTGGTTGCGGTCCTGGGGGAGTTCCTGCAGCGGCTGGTCCGCCTGCGGATCCTGTGGTGGCGCGGGCTCGGCACCGTCCGGTGCCGTCCGGAGGTCGGGGATCCCCGGTCGCCGGACGAGCGTCGCGTCATCACCGTTCTGCGTCATGACCACTCCTTCGCCGAACCGGGCACTCCGCTCCCGTGCGGTGCCCGGACCCGAAACGGCCTGCGTGCCTGCATTGAGTACCCGGCGCTCCCGACCCGACACGGACGGCTTCCGCAGAGAGTCGGGCCCGGGCCCGCCACCCCGGGACAGGCGGACGAACAAGACAAGCGCATAACCTGACAAAGGCGGAATATGGGGCAAATAGCTGGGAAGCCGGATCACACCGCCGACAACGCGCTTGTGGAGGTCGACATGAACCAGGAGACATCACGTTCGTCGGATCTTCCGCAGCCGTTGCGAGCCGTGGCCTCGGGCCTCAGGCACGTGCCGGGCGCGGAGCAGGTGGGCAAGGTGGCCACGGGCGCGCTGGACATGATCGGCGCCGTCTCGCCGCGCGGCCGCCGGATGGCCGTCTACGCCGGCGCCGGAGTGCTCGGCGTGGCCGGACTGGTGGAGTGGCCGGTGGCGGTGACCGGAGCCGCCGTCGCCTGGCTGACCCGGCCGCGGCCCGAGCAGCGGCCCGACGGCGCGTCGCCGAACGGCGGAACACGCACCGGCAGCAGCGGCGACCACCGCTCCGCCCAGGCCGGCGAGGACGACGACACCTCCGCGCAAGGACCCGGCGGCAGGCTCTCCCCCTCCCACTACCGGCACGACCGGCCGGAACAGCACGTCCACGAACAGCCTGCCAAGGTCGGCGACACCGCCACCGCCTCCGCCCTGAAGCAGGTCGCCGAGGCCACCGCGCACCACGGCGACGAGCAGCCCCACGGACACGAACACGAACACGACAGCCGCCCCACCGGCTGAGTCGGGACAGCAGCAGATGCTCACACGCTTCGACGTCACCCCGCTCGTCGGGGCCGTGGCCGGCGCGGCCGCAGGCGCCGCCCGCAGCACCGCCCAGTCGGTGACGTCCGCCTACGACACCACGCGCCGCGTACGCAACGTCGCGCGCAACGCCCTGACCGGCGGACAGCACTGGAAGGCCGGGCAGCGCCTCCACCTCGCGCTGCGGCACTCCGACGGCGACGCCGGAGCGCTCGCCCACCGAGTCGCCGAGGAACTCGTCGAGCACCCGGACGTCCTCACGGCGTACTGGGACGGGGGACTGGGCCGCCTGGTGGTCACCGTGGCCGAGCACGCCGCCACCGACCGCGTCACCGAGCGGGCCACCGCGCTCGCCACCCGCCTGGGTCTCGAAGAGGGCGCGGACCCGACCGCCCGGGACACCAGCCACCCCGGCGACCCCGCCGAGGTACGCCTCACCGCGGCGGCGATCCTGCTGGACGCCGCCGGAGCGGCCGGTGCCCTGGCCGGCCGGTCCCTGCGGCTGCCCCCCACCTCGCGCGTCATCACCGCCACCGTCACGCTGCTGCGCGAGAACCCCCGCTTCCGGGCCCTGCTCCGGCAGCGGTTCGGCACGTCCGGCATGGAACTCGTCCTCGCCGCCGCCAACGCCGCCGCACACGGCATCGGCCAGACCCCGCTGGCCCTCGTGCTCGACGGCATCCTGCGCGGCAACCAGCTCACGGAGGCGGTGGCCAGGGCCGCGGCCTTCGAGGCACTGCACGACGACGTCTGCCACCACCGGCGCGCCAGCGTGTCCTGCCCCGCGGACACCCGGCCGCCGCTCAAGGTGACCCCCGCCGCCGAGTACGCCTCCCACGCCAGCACGGGCAGCGTCGCCGGCGCCGCCGCCACCTTCCTCGTCACGCACAGCGCCAAGGACGCGGCCGAAGCGGTCCTCGCCGGATCCCCCAAGGCCGCCCGCTACGGACCGGCCGCCTTCGGCGCGACCCTCGGCACCTTCCTCGCCCACGCCGGGATCCTGCTGCGCAACGGAGAGCGCCTGCGGCAACTGGAGATCGCCGACGCCCTCGTCCTGCACGCCGACGCCCTGCGCAGCCTGCGACAGGACGGCACCGACGACGGCCTGCCCGACGACCCGGTCCACCCCTTCGCCGAAGCCGTCCTGGACGCCGCCCGCCGGGCAGGCCTGCACGTCGTGATCGCGGGCGGCTCCGACCTGAAGGACATCACCCGGCTCGCCGACGAGGTCGCCCCGAGCGCCAAGCCGTTCGGAGACGTCGTACGGGCTCTGCAGGCCGAAGGGCGCGTCGTCGTGACCGTCGCCCGCCTGCACGAGTCCGGCGACGGGCACCTCGTGGCCGGGCTGCCCGCCGGTGACGTGGCCATCGCCCTCACCGACGGACGGGCGGCCGTCTCCTGGGGCGTCGACGTGCTGGCCCCGAAAGGCCTCGCCGACGTGTGGCGGCTGCTCACGGCGATCCCCGTGGCCCGGCGCGTCGGACGCCGGTCGCAGACCCTGGCCCGCGCCGGCGCGGCCCTGTCCGGGCTCCTGGTCGCCCGCGGCGGGCAGCCCCCGGGCCGCCACCTCCTGTGGCCCCTCACCCGGCACGCCCCCGTCAACATCGCCGCCGCGGGCGCCCTGATCACCGGCTGGCTCGAAGCCGTCCGCGTCGCCCGGGCCACCCCGCCCCCGCCCCGGCTGCACATCCCCTGGCACGCCCTGGAACCCCACGAGGCCCGCGACCTGCTGGGGCGCGCCGATGGCGACGGCGAGCCCCGAGGCCTCTCCCTCCTCGCCGACCGCTCCCGGCAGCAGGCCGCACGTCTGACCCGGCACCCGGCCGCCGCCCCCGCCCGCTGGACGTGGCAGGCCGCCGGTGCCGTACGCCGCGAACTCGACGACCCGCTGACCCCCGTCCTCGCCACGGGCGCAGTCGCCTCGGCGCTGCTCGGCTCGGTCGTCGACGCGCTGCTCGTCGTCGGCGCCATGGACCTCAACGCCGTGACCGGCGGACTCCAGCGGCTGCGCGCCGAACAGGCCCTGGCCCGGCTCGCCGCCCGGCAGCAGCCCAAGGCCCGCAAGCAGGACAGCCGCAAACGCACGGTCACCGTCGACGCCGCCCGGCTGCGGCCCGGCGACGAGATCAGCCTCGGCGCCGGCGACGTCGTACCCGCCGACGCACGGCTGCTGGACGTCGACGGCCTGGAGGTCGACGAGTCGGCGCTCACCGGCGAGTCCCTGCCGGTGACCAAGGCCGTCGACGCCACGCCCGGGCTCCCCGTGGCGCAGCGCACCTGCATGGTCTTCGAGGGCACCACCGTCGTGGCCGGACGGGCCACCGCCCTCGTCGTGGACACCGGTGACCAGACCGAGGCGGGCCGGGCCGTCACCCTGGCCGCCCGTACCCCACCGCCCGCCGGCGTCCAGGCCCGGCTCCAGGAACTGACCCGCAAGGCCCTGCCGGTGACCTTCACCGGCGGCGCCGCCGTGACCGGACTGTCCCTGCTGCGCGGCAGCCCCGTCCGGCGCGCCGTCAGCGGCGGTGTCGCGGTCGCCGTCGCCGCCGTCCCCGAAGGCCTGCCGCTCGTCGCCACCGTCGCGCAGATGGCGGCGGCCCGCCGGCTCTCCCGCCGCGGCGTCCTGGTCCGCACCCCGCGCACCCTGGAGGCGCTCGGCCGGGTCGACACCGTCTGCTTCGACAAGACCGGCACCCTCACCGAGAACAAGCTGCGCCTGGTCCGCGTCGCCACCGCCGACGGCACCGTCCTCGCCACGGACGACGAGCAGGCCGACCCGATCGTGCGGCTGGCCGCGCGCGCCTGCCCGCAGGAGGAGACGGGCCAGGGCCGCCGCGTCGCGCACGCCACCGACGAGGCCGTCCTCGACGTCGCCCCGCCCGACCAGGGCTGGGCCCCCACCGGCGAGCTGCCCTTCGAGACCCGCCGGGGCTACGCCGCCGCGGTCGGTCGCGACGGCGACCCGGACATGGGCGAACTCCTCGTCGTCAAGGGAGCCCCCGAGACGATCCTGCCCGCCTGCCGGGACCTGCCCGGCCACGCCTCGGACACCGCCCACGAGCTCGCCGGGCAAGGGCTGCGCGTTCTCGCCGTCGCCCGCCGAGCCTGCCGGGCCGACGACGCCGAGGCCGAACTCGACGCAGCGCTCGCGGACCTGGAGTTCAGCGGCTTCGTCGCCCTCGCCGACGTCCCGCGCGACACCTCGCACGCCCTGCTCGCGGCACTGCGCCGCTCCGGCATCCTGCCCGTCATGCTCACCGGCGACCACCCGGAGACCGCCCGCGCCATCGCCCTGCAACTGGGCTGGCCGGAGGAGACGGAGGCGGTGACCGGCGACGAACTCGTCGCCATGGAACGCCGCGAACGCGTCCGGGTCCTGCGCGGCGCGGGCGTCATCGCCCGGGTCGCACCCGAGCAGAAGCTGCACGTCGTGGAGGCCCTGCAACAGGCGGGGCGGGTCGTGGCGATGGCTGGTGACGGCGCCAACGACGCCGCCGCCATCCGCGCGGCCGATGTCGGCGTCGGCGTCGAGTCGCGCGGCTCGGCGGCCGCCCGCAACGCCGCAGACCTCGTGCTCACCACCGGTGACCTGTCCGTCCTCGTGGACGCGGTCGCCGAGGGCCGTGCCCTGTGGCGCAGCGTCGCCGACGCGGTGAGCATCCTCATCGGCGGCAACGCCGGCGAGGTCGGCTTCAGCGTCCTCGGCACCCTGCTCGCCGGTGCCTCGCCCCTGTCGACCCGTCAGCTGCTGCTGGTCAACCTGCTCACCGACATGTTCCCGGCCATGGCCGTGGCCGTCACGCCGAGCAGCGACCCCTCGACCGCGGAGCACGCCGCGACCGGCCCGATGGGCCTCGACGTCCTCGGCGCACCCCTGCTGCGCTCCATCCGCCGCCGCGGCATCACCACCTGCTTCGGCGCGGTCGCGGCGTACCTCATCGGCCGGCTCACCCCCGGCACCGAACGCCGGTCCACCACCATGGCCCTGTGCGGTGTGGTCGGTGCCCAGCTCGTGCAGACCCTCTCCGGGCGGCGCCACAGCACGCTGGTGTGGGTCACGGCCCTCGGCTCCGCCGCCGTCCTCGCCGCTCTCGTGCAGACCCCCGGCGTCAGCCACTTCTTCGGCTGCACCCCGCTCGGGCCCGTGGCCTGGGCCGGAGTCGCCCTGGCCATCGCCCTGTCGGCCCTGGCCCCCCGCCTCGAGCGGCTCCGGGCCGTCCACGCCCTCTACGACGCCGCGGCCCGATTCGCCCTGCGTCTCAACGACCTGGGCCGCCAGGCCCGGCACCTCTTCCAGAGCGGGATCGCCGCCCCGGTGGCGTCGTAGGGCGGAACACGAAAGTCGTAGGGCGAGAACCGGCGGCGTAGACGTCCGTGACCTCCCGGCCGGTCACCCAGCGCAGCACGTCGAAGTCGTGGATCAGCGTGTCCCGGTACAGCCCGCCGGACAG
>NZ_JBEOXI010000238.1:0-12152 GCF_040296465.1 Streptomyces sp. NPDC002130 | reverse complement strand
CAGCCCGATAACTGAACGCATCTCTCCCTGTCCGGTCCCTTGACACCCCCGCCGCGACCGGGGACTCTTCAACACATCACTGGTGGGAGCGCTCCGCAGCGCCTCGTCGCGGGTGGCCTCCGCCACCACCGCCATCAGGCCGCTCCTCGCCTCCGGAAGAGCCAGGATCGAGGCGAACTGCAGGACCACACCCTCGATGTCGGCGGCCAGGGAGCCGCGGTCGGGGAGTTCCAGCGCGTCGAAGAGTTCCGCGACCGCGTCGACGACCAGTTCGTTCTTGCCCGCCCAGCGGCGGTAGAGCGTGGTTTTCGCAACCCCGGCGCGCGTCGCGACGTCTCCGAGGGTGAGCTTGGACCAGCCCAGTTCCACGAGCGCCTCGCGCGTCGCGGCCAGGATCGCGGCGTCCGCCGTGGCGCTGCGCGGACGCCCGGTGCGGCTGGCTGGGCTGCGGCTCTGCATCTTCCGACCATAAACCGGCGGTTCCCACGGGGCGCCGTGAGGGAGATCACCGGGGGGCGGTGTCCCGGCGGCGCGGTGTGGCATTACGCTACGACTCGTAGCGAAAGCCCGTGAGGGACGTACACGGGCCTCGGTACACCCGGCGTGGGGTGGGGACCCGGCGCCGAACGGCACGGACCGGCCTTGCTTTCACACCGTTTTTCACACGCGCGCGCAGTACGGGGGAGGATAGACGCATGCAGCCACGGAACATGTCCATGAGCGGAGTCGTCGACCTCGCCGCGGTGAAGGCGGCCCAGGAGGCCAAGGCGAAGGCGGAGCAGGCGCGCGCGCAATCAGCCCGGGAGGGCGGGACGGGGGCGATCTCCCCGGCCGATCTCGTCATCGACGTCGATGAGGCGGGGTTCGAGAGGGACGTCCTGCAGCGTTCCGCCGAGGTGCCCGTCGTCATCGACTTCTGGGCCGAGTGGTGTGAGCCCTGCAAGCAGCTCAGCCCGGTCCTGGAGCGGCTGGCCGTCGAGTACAACGGCCGCTTCCTGCTCGCCAAGGTCGACGTCGACGCCAACCAGATGCTGATGCAGCAGTTCGGCATCCAGGGAATCCCCGCGGTGTTCGCGGTCGTCGCGGGACAGGCGCTGCCGCTCTTCCAGGGAGCGGCGGGCGAGGCACAGATCCGGCAGACGCTCGACCAGCTGGTGCAGGTCGGCGAGCAGCGCTTCGGCCTGACCGGTCTCACCGTCGACCCCGAGGCCCAGCCGGGCGGTGCCCCGGCGGCTCCCGAGCGGCCGGCCGGCCCGCACGACGGGCTCCTCGAAGCCGCGGTGCAGGCGCTCGACTCGGGCGATCTGTCCGGAGCCGTCCAGGCGTACAAGAACGTACTGAACGAGGACCCGGCCAACGAGGAGGCCAAGCTGGGCCTCGCCCAGGCCGAGTTGCTCCAGCGGGTGCAGGGCGTCGACCCGCAGCAGG
This sequence comes from Streptomyces sp. NPDC002130, assembly GCF_040296465.1. Lineage (NCBI taxonomy): Bacteria > Bacillati > Actinomycetota > Actinomycetes > Kitasatosporales > Streptomycetaceae > Streptomyces > Streptomyces sp. NPDC002130. Next base: position 10,724 of record NZ_JBEOXI010000238.1, on the reverse strand, counting down.
TGCGCCGGGACGCGGCCGACAAGCCGGCCGATGTGCAGGCGCAGATCGCCGCCGCCGATCTGGATCTGGTGGGCGGCCACGTCGAGGACGCGTTCGGCCGGCTCATCGAGACCGTGCAGCGCACGGTGGGTGACGACCGGGACACCGTGCGGGTGCGGCTGCTGGAGCTGTTCGAGGTCGTCGGGCCCGACGATCCCCGCGTGATCGCGGCGCGCAGGGCCCTGGCGCGCGCCCTGTTCTGACCAGTCGTTAAACACGCGGGCATGTGGTGCCCGCGTGAAAAGTTTGCCGACAGCAGGTCACTGCGGCCGCGCTTTACCAAATCTTGGTAATCGCGGCCGCTGTTACTACGAGTAAGTTGCGGGCGTTGATCTGTCGGATTCTGTCCAGCGATCAACAGCTTTGTACCGGCGTTCGGCAACACCCTGTGTCGTCGGCCGAGACCGATGGGTCGTTGTTCGGTTATCCGGCCGTTACTAGCGAGTAACGAACCCCCTTGTGCGGGCGACGAGAATGCACCACGATCGGCCACGCTCGGTCCATTCCCGTACCCCGGCAGCCGGTTGGGTCGCGGGACAACCTGGGTCCCCACCGAGCAGAGCCGGCGGCAGTGGCGCCGGCTCTTGGACAGGGGGGTCTTCGCCCTTCCGGCGAAGCCTGTCCAGCAGGGTTGTGCGTGATGCGTGTCAGGCGCGACCAGTGGTTGTCGCTCGGGGGTGATCGCCGGTGCTTCGGGCGCAGTTGCGCCGCCGAGTGCAGGCGCTCTCCTTCCCGAGGACGTAGCACTTCTCCCATCCCTGCCCGGCTGAGCCGCCAATCGGGGCGAGCCAGGACAGGAGATGTACGTCCGAGAAGGAGGAAATATGGAGTCCCAGGTGCGTGGCGGGACCAGATGGAAGCGGTTCGCTGTGGTCATGGTGCCCAGCGTTGCCGCTGCGGCATGTGTGGGTGTAGGACTCGCGCAGGGTGCGCTGGCCGCGTCGTTCAGCGTCTCCGGCCAGCAGTTCAAGGTGAAGGCCGCTCACCTGCACGGTGAGGGTTTCGCTCAGTACGGCGGAATCGACAACGTCTACACCTCGCCCACGGGTGAGAAGAAGACGAAGGTTCCCGTCGCGATCTCGTCGTTCGACACCGCGACGATCACCAAGATGTGCCAGTCGGTCGCGACGCCGATCCCTGGCATAGGCACGATCTATCTCCGTCTCGAGGCGGGGAACAACCCTGACAAGCCGGTCAGGGCCGAGAACCTCTACATCGACGTCGCCCAGCTCGACGCCGATGCGACGTTCGAGGACATCGACATCGGCGTCGCGGTCAAGGACAAGAGCCGCGGCCCCGACGTGAAGCAGGGCGAGAGCGTGCTGCCGGGCGGTTTCGCCCAGCAGGCGAAGTCGGCGGACCTCACCGGCGTCGAGCAGACGGCGTGGGCGACCACGGCGGGCACCTTCAAGCTCAGCGGCCTGTCGATGAAGCTCGGCACGGACAAGAAGATGGAGTGCTTCTGACGGCCTCCGGCCCACGGGCACAGGGGCTGCTGAACTGCCCCTGAGGGGCGGGGAAGCCGTTGCTTCCCCGCCCCGGGCCCGGCCCCGCGCCGGGCCACCACACAGACTCAGACTTTCCGGCTTCCACGCCTGCGGCCGAGCCGGTACGTACCTCCATCGGACCGAGGGAGCTGTTTTCCATGAGTGCCGAGACTCCGGTCCAGAGCGCCGGGACTTTCGCCCGGTTGCGTCGGCGATTCCGTGACTGGCGGGGCACCCGGCCGTTCTGGGCAGGCCTGTTCACCATCCTCGGCGGGGTGCCGATCGCCTACTTCCCCTACGCCACCCTCAAGTTGGGGACCATGTCGCTCACCATGGCGACCACCGCGGGTGCCGGCTCCCTCATCATCGGGGTCCTGCTGGTCACACTGGGTCTGACCATGTGGTTCCAGCAGGCGACGCGTCTCTTCGCCGGTGTCGCGGCGATCATCCTCGCCCTGGTGTCGCTGGTGGTCTCCAACATCGGAGGCTTCCTCATCGGTTTCCTGCTGGCCATGCTCGGCGGCGCTCTCGCCGTCGCCTGGGTGCCGGGCAAGTCGGAGGACACGAGGAAGGGGCGTCGGGCGGCCGGCAAGGGACCGAAGGGAGAAGGAGCCGTGGAGCCCTCTCCCGAGGGCCCGGCCGGTGAGGCGGGCGGGACGCACCCCCCGTACGGGACCGGCGACGACGGCACCGCGGAGGGCGTCCGGCCCGAGGCCCACAACGGGGGGTACCGTGTCGGCTGACTACCGCGACGGTTCTCCCGCCGCCCAGGCGAAGGCGAGAACGGGGCCACGTCACGCGGCTCCCAAGAAGCCGCTCTTCAACCGCTTCCAGATGCCCGCCGGCAAGGCGATAGCCATGGCGGCGATGCCCACCGCGGTCCTCATGGGCATGGGATTCACCCCGACGCTCGCCCTCGCCGACGAGCAGCCGTCGACCTCCAACAGCCTGACGGCCGACGAGTACAAGGACTGCATCGCGGCGATGGAGAAGGACAAGGACGGCGCCTCCCCGTCGCCCTCGGCGAGCGAGAGCGAGGCCGCGGGCGACGAGGACAAGGGCACGGCCGAGCCGACTCCCTCTGCGTCCGCCGGCTCGGACGCGGGTGCGGACAAGGACGGCTCGTCCTCTTCGTCGGATTCAGGTTCCGACGACGAGGGCGACAAGACCGAGCCCACCCCGAGCCCTTCGGCATCCGAGGGCACGTCGGGCGAAGAAGGCGAGGCGACGCCCAGCCCGTCCCCGTCCGAGAGCGGCGGCAACATCCTCGAGGACATCGGCGAGGCGATCGGCGGCATCTTCAAGGGCGGCAAGTCCACCGAGAGCCCGAGCCCGACGCCCTCCGCGTCCGCCTCGCCCTCCGGGGACACGAGCAAGGCCGAGGACACCGAGAAGTCCTCGGACACGAGCGAGAACGACGCGTCCGACGCCGTCAAGAAGACGACCGACACCGTCAAGGACGCGGCGTCGAAGGAGGCCGGGGACACGACCGACGCCGCCGAAAAGGCAGCCGAGAAGGCGGCCGAGAAGGCCGAGGGCGCGGCAGGGAAGGCCACCGCCTCCCCCAGCCCGTCCGCGAGCCCCTCCGTGGACCCCGAGGACTGCCCGGCCGCCACGGACGCCGAGGGCGGGGTGGACAACGAGCTTCTCGTCCCCGACGAGCCCTGGCGGCTGGAGGCCAGCTCCCTGAAGCTGCACGGCGCCGACTACCAGGGCATCGTGGAGGTGAAGACCGCGAGCGGCGCGACCAAGAAGGTCCTGAAGTTCGTCATCTCCGGCGGCACCGAGATCGGGGACCTGCACCAGCTCGTCAAGGACAAGCAGTCGGGCAAGACCCACCACGTCCAGGCGGCCAAGGGGTCGACGTCCACGATCACCGACGGCAAGACGGTGATGTACACGGAGAAGATCTCGGGCAACCTGCTCGGGCTGGTCCCGCTCACGTTCGACCCCGAGCACCCGCCGCCCCTGAACCTCCCGGAGATCTACTTCACCAACGTGAAGGTCACCCAGGCAGGCCAGTTCGGCGGCACGCTGACCGTGCCGGGGCTGCATCAGTATGTGACCGACTGATCCGAACTTCTCTCGGAGCCGCTCCCGAAACGAGGGCGCCCCCTGGATCCCAGGGGGCGCCCTCGGGGGCTTGTACGGGCCCTCACGGCCCTTCGCGGATCAGCCCTTGGCCTCGCCCAGGTGGTGGACCCGCACCATGTTGGTGGTGCCGGGCACGCCGGGGGGCGAACCGGCCGTGATGACCACGATGTCGCCGTCGTTGAAGCGGTTGAGCTTGACCAGCTCCTGCTCCACCAGGTCGACCATCTCGTCGGTGCTGTTCACGAACGGCACCACGTACGGCTCCACGCCCCAGCTCAGCGCCATCTGGTTGCGGGTGCCCTCGTCGGTGGTGAAGGCGATGATCGGCTGCTGCGCCCGGTAGCGGGACAGGCGGCGGGCCGTGTCGCCGGACTGCGTGAAGGCCACCAGGCCCCGGCCGCCGAGGAAGTCGGCGATCTCGCAGGCCGCACGGGCCACCGAACCGCCCTGGGTGCGCGGCTTCTTGCCCGGGACCAGCGGCTGCAGGCCCTTGGACATCAGCTCCTGCTCGGCCGCGGTGACGATCTTCGACATCGTCTTGACCGTCTCGATCGGGTACGCGCCCACGCTCGACTCGGCGGACAGCATGACCGCGTCGGCGCCGTCCAGGATCGCGTTGGCCACGTCGGAGGCCTCGGCGCGGGTCGGACGCGAGTTGGTGATCATCGACTCCATCATCTGGGTCGCCACGATCACCGGCTTGGCGTTGCGGCGGCACAGCTCGATGAGCCGCTTCTGCACCATCGGGACCTTCTCGAGCGGGTACTCGACGGCCAGGTCACCGCGGGCGACCATCACACCGTCGAACGCCATCACGACGTCCTCCATGTTCTGCACCGCCTGCGGCTTCTCCACCTTGGCGATGACCGGGACGCGGCGGCCCTCCTCGTCCATGACGCGGTGCACGTCCTGGACGTCCTTGGCGTCGCGGACGAAGGACAGCGCGACCAGGTCGCAGCCCATCCGGAGGGCGAAGCGGAGGTCCTCGATGTCCTTCTCGGACAGGGCGGGCACGTTGACGGCCGCACCGGGCAGGTTGATGCCCTTGTGGTCGGAGATGACGCCGCCCTCGATGACGATCGTCTTCACCCGCGGGCCCTCGACCTCGGTGACCTTCAGCTCGACGTTGCCGTCGTTGATGAGGACCTGGTCGCCCTTGGTGACATCGCCGGGCAGACCCTTGTAGGTCGTCCCGCAGATCGTCTTGTCGCCCGGGACGTCCTCGGTGGTGATGGTGAACTCGTCACCGCGCACCAGCTCCACGGGACCCTCGGCGAAGGTCTCCAGACGGATCTTCGGGCCCTGGAGGTCGGCGAGGACCCCGATGGCCCGGCCGGTCTCCTTGGCGGCGGCACGGACCCGGTCGTACCGGCCCTGGTGCTCGGCGTGCGAGCCGTGGCTGAAGTTGAAGCGGGCCACGTTCATGCCGGCTTCGATCAACGCGACAAGCTGATCGTGGGAGTCGACCGCGGGGCCGAGAGTACAGACGATTTTCGAACGGCGCATGGGTGCGATCCTATCGGTTTGTTTCCCGGCGGAATATTCCGTCTGGCGGAAAATACAAAAGGGCGGGTTGCCGCTCAGGTGTGATTCCCCGAACCAATTACCAGCGCGTAGGTCTGTGTCGCGATCTCCAATTCCTCGTCAGTAGGTACCACCGCCACCGCGACCCGGGCGCCCTCGGGCGAGATCAGCCGTGCCTCGTCGCCGCGCACGGCGTTGCGCTCGCCGTCCACCGCCAGGCCCAGCTCCTCCAGGCCCGCCAGAGCGGCCGCCCGCACGGGGGCCGCGTTCTCGCCGACACCGGCGGTGAAGGCGACCGCGTCCACCCGCCCGAGCACGGCGTAATAGGCGCCGATGTACTTCTTCAGGCGGTGAATGTAGATGTCGAACGCCAGCTCCGCCTGCTCGTCGCCCTCGTCGACGCGACGGCGGATCTCCCGCATGTCGTTGTCGCCGCACAGACCGATCAGACCGCTCTTCTTGTTGAGAAGAGTGTCGATCTCGTCGGCGGACATTCCACCAACACGCATCAAATGGAAGATGACGGCCGGGTCCATGTCTCCGGAGCGCGTACCCATCACGAGCCCCTCCAAAGGCGTCAGCCCCATGGAGGTGTCCACACAGCGTCCGCCCCGCACGGCCGAGGCGGACGCCCCGTTGCCCAGGTGCAGCACGATCACGTTCGTCTCGGACGGGTCCTTGCCCAGCAGCTCGGCCGTGGCCCGGGAGACGTAGGCGTGGGAGGTGCCGTGGAAGCCGTAGCGGCGGATGCGGTGTTCGTCGGCGGTCTTCACGTCGATCGCGTAGCGGGCCGCCGACTCCGGCATCGTCGTGTGGAACGCCGTGTCGAACACGGCGACCTGCGGCAGGTCGGGCCGCAGCGCCCGGGCCGTGCGGATGCCGGTGAGGTTGGCCGGGTTGTGCAGTGGCGCCACCGGGATGAGCCGCTCGATCTCGGCGAGCACCGCGTCGTCGACGACGGTCGGCTCGGTGAAGGTCTTGCCGCCGTGCACCACCCGGTGCCCGATCGCGGCCAGTTCGGGCGAGTCCAGGCCGAGGCCGTCCTTCGCGAGCTCCTCGGCGACCGCCTTCAGCGCTGCGTCGTGGTCGGCGATCGCCCCGCCGCGCTCCCGGCTCTCGCCGCCGGACGGGGTGTGCTTCAGACGGGAGGTCTGCTCGCCGATGCGCTCGACCAGGCCCACCGCCAGCCGGCTGCTGTCGCGCATGTCGAGCAGCTGGTACTTCACCGACGAGGAGCCGGAGTTGAGGACGAGGACACGGGTGGGGCTCACTGGGCGGTTGCCTTCTCGCTCGGGGACGGGGCGGGGGACTGGGCCTGGATCGCCGTGATGGCGACCGTGTTGACGATGTCCTGGACCAGGGCGCCCCGGGACAGGTCGTTGACCGGCTTGCGCAGACCCTGGAGCACCGGGCCGACGGCGATCGCGCCGGCCGAGCGCTGCACGGCCTTGTAGGTGTTGTTGCCGGTGTTCAGATCGGGGAAGATCAGCACGCTCGCCTGCCCGGCGACCTCGGATCCGGGCAGCTTGGTCGCCGCGACCGACGGCTCCACGGCGGCGTCGTACTGGATCGGGCCCTCGATCTTCAGGTCGGGGCGGCGCGAGCGGACCAGCTCGGTGGCCTCGCGCACCTTGTCGACGTCGGCGCCGGAGCCGGAGGTGCCGGTGGAGTACGACAGCATCGCGATCCGCGGCTCCACGCCGAACTGCTCGGCCGTGGTGGCCGACTGGATGGCGATGTCCGCGAGCTGCTGGGCGTCCGGGTCCGGGTTGACCGCGCAGTCGCCGTAGACGAGGACCTTGTCGGCCAGGCACATGAAGAACACGGACGAGACGATGTCGGCGTCCGGCTTGGTCTTGATGATCTCGAACGCCGGGCGGATGGTCGCGGCCGTGGAGTGCACCGAGCCCGACACCATGCCGTCGGCGAGGCCCTCCTGGACCATCAGCGTGCCGAAGTAGTTCACGTCGGAGACGACGTCGTACGCCAGCTCCACGGTGACGCCGCGGTGGGCGCGCAGGGCCGCGTACTGCTCGGCGAAGGTGTCCCGCAGCTCGGAGGTCGCCGGGTCGATCAGCTGGGACTCGCCGAGGTCGATGCCGAGATCGGCGGCCTTCTTGCGGATCTGGTCGACCGGGCCGAGCAGCGTCAGTTCGCACACGCCCCGGCGCAGCAGCACCTCGGCGGCGTGCAGCACCCGCTCCTCGGTGCCCTCGGGCAGGACGACCCGGCGCAGGTCGGAGCGGGCCTGCTCCAGCAGCTTGTGCTCGAACATCATCGGGGTGACCCGGTCGCTGCTCGGCGCGGAGACCCGGTGGGCGAGGTCGGCGGTGTCGGCGTACCGCTCGAACAGGCCGAGGGCCCGCTCGGCCTTGCGCGGGGTGGCCGCGTTCAGCTTGCCCTCCAGGGAGAACAGCTGCTCGGCGGTGGGGAAGCTGGTGCCCGCCACCGACAGCACCGGGGTGCCGGGGGCGAGGCGGTCGGCGAGGGTGAGGATGTGGTCGCCGGGCACCTCGTCCAGGGTGAGCAGCACACCCGCTATCGGCGGGGTGCCGGCGCTGTGCGCGGCGAGCGAGCCGACGACCAGGTCGCTGCGGTCGCCCGGGGTGACGACGAGGCAGCCCGGGGTCAGGGCGCTCAGGAAGTTCGGCAGCATCGCACCGCCGAAGACGAAGCCCAGCACGTCCCGCGCGAGTCCCGAGTCGTCGCCGAGCACCACCTTGGCGCCCAGGGCGTGGCCGATCTGCGAGACGGTCGGCGCGGACAGCGCGGGCTCGTCGGGCAGCACGTAACAGGGCACGGGCAGCCGGGAGTCGAGCTGGCCGGCGATCTCGTCACGGTCCTCGCGGGCCACCCGGTTGGTGACCATGGCCAGCACGTCGCAGCCCAGGGTGTCGTAGGCGCGGTAGGCGTTGCGCGTCTCGGCGAGCACGGACTCGACGGTCTGCTTGCGGCCGCCGACGACCGGGATCACGGACGCGCCGAACTCGTTCGCCAGCCGGGCGTTGAGCGACAGCTCGTCGGGGAGCTGGGTGCCGGCGTAGTCGGTGCCGAGGACCAGGACGACGTCGTAGTCCCGGGCGACCAGGTGGAAGCGGTCGACGAGCGTGGACACCAGCTCGTCCGTGCCGGCCTCGGCCTGCAGGGCGGACGCCTCGTGGTAGTCCATGCCGTAGACGGTCGCCGGGTCCTGGGTGAGCCGGTAGCGGGCACGCAGCAGCTCGAAGAGGCGGTCGGGCCCGTCGTGGACCAGGGGGCGGAACACGCCGACCCGGTCGACCTGCCGGGTGAGGAGCTCCATGACCCCCAGTTCGACGACCTGGCGTCCGTCGCCGCGGTCGATGCCGGTCACGTACACGCTGCGGGTCACGCGCGCTCTCCGTTTCGTCTCGAGTGGGGGGAGGCCTCACACCCACGGCTTTCCAGCCACGGGGCACAAAAATCGCCCACCGAGGTGAGCAGGACCATCTTGACAATACCTCTGCCGCTGGATAAGGCGCCCGTCAGGACGGGGTGCCGCACCGGGCTGTGGAGCGTGAAACAATCGGCAGTGGCTCACCGGTGTCAACAGCGAGCAGGAGACACAGCACGATGCGTATCGGAGTTCTCACCGCAGGCGGCGACTGCCCCGGCCTGAACGCCGTGATCCGGTCGGTCGTGCACCGGGCGGTCGACAACTACGGCGACGAGGTCATCGGCTTCGAGGACGGCTACGCGGGCCTGCTCGACGGCCGCTTCCGCAACCTCGACCTGGAGTCCGTCAGCGGCATCCTCGCCCGCGGCGGCACCATCCTCGGCTCGTCCCGGCTGGAGCGCGACCGGCTCCGGGAGGCCTGTGAGAACGCCTCCGACATGATCCACCAGTTCGGCATCGACGCGCTGATCCCGATCGGCGGCGAGGGCACGCTGACGGCCGCGCGCATGTTGAGCGACGCGGGCCTGCCCGTCGTGGGCGTCCCGAAGACGATCGACAACGACATCTCCTCCACGGACCGCACCTTCGGCTTCGACACCGCGGTGGGCGTCGCCACCGAGGCGATGGACCGGCTGAAGACCACCGCCGAGTCCCACCAGCGGGTGATGGTGGTGGAGGTCATGGGCCGGCACGCCGGCTGGATCGCCCTGGAGTCCGGCATGGCGGCCGGTGCGCACGGCATCTGCCTGCCGGAGCGGCCGTTCGACCCGGCCGACCTCGTGAAGATGGTCGAGGAGCGCTTCGCCCGCGGCAAGAAGTTCGCGGTGGTCTGCGTCGCCGAGGGCGCGCACCCCGCCGAGGGTTCCATGGACTACAACAAGGGCGCCATAGACAAGTTCGGCCACGAGCGCTTCCAGGGCATCGGCACCGCCCTCGCGCACGAGCTGGAGCGGCGCCTCGGCAAGGAGGCCAAGCCGGTCATCCTCGGCCACGTCCAGCGCGGTGGTGTGCCGACCGCCTACGACCGGGTGCTCGCCACGCGGTTCGGCTGGCACGCGGTGGAGGCGGCGCACCAGGGCCGGTTCGGCCGGATGACCGCCCTGCGCGGGACGGACATCGTGATGGTTCCGCTCGCCGAGGCCGTGACCGAGCTGAAGACGGTGCCGAAGGACCGGATGGACGAGGCCGAGTCGGTCTTCTAGCAGCCGGTTTTCCGGCAGTCGTTCTTCTAGCCGGCCTCCGGGCCGGTGTCCTCCTGGAGCTTCGTCCAGAAGTGCTCCACGATCCGGTCGAGGAAGTCCCGGCCGGCGCCGCCCGCGTCACCGCTGCCACCGCCCCAGCTCAGGGTGGTGGCCATGTGGCCCTGGTAGTCCTCGTGCAGGCCCTGCAGTGCGCGCTCCAGGAACCGCCGGTCCAGGGGCACGAGTTTGGCCACCGGGCGGACGTAGGCCTGCCAGCGGGTGGTCGCGGCGCTGCGCAGCAGGTCGCCCAGTCGGGCGTTGCGGCCCGTCACGGTCACGAGGTCGGGCAGCGCGAGCCCGAGCAGACCGGCGAGGGCGGCGGCCTGGCGTTCCGTGCCGCGCCAGCCGTCGGTCTCCTCCATGCGCAGGTACGCGTGTACGTCGTGCCCCACGGCCCGGGCCACGTCCTCCGGGGCGAGGCAGCGGGCGATGCGGTGTTCGCGCAGGGTGCGCGGTCTGCCGATCAGTTCGGCGGGCGAGCACCACAGCACGCCCGCGAGCGCGGTGAGTTCTGAGTCGGTCGGGGCGGTGGCCCCGCGTTCCCAGGACATCACGTGGTCCGGGGTGATGTGGGGATGTCCGTACGAGACGCGCATGCCGTGGGCGACGTGCTCGGGTGCCATGCCGAGGGCCGCGCGCAGCCGGCGGGCGGCCGGGGCGTTGAACGGCCGGGTGGCGGGGACGGCCTGCGCGGGGGGAGAGGGAGACGGGCGGTTCGGTCGGGCTGAAGGTCGGCGCACGGCCCACAAGCTAGGGCGGCCGGGAGGGGCTGACTACGGTCTGTTCGGCCAGGATCACGGATTGTAGGAAGCTACGGCTACCGACGGGTTCGACGGGGGCTGAAGATCGTCTGTCGGCGGGGGTGCGGGCGCGGCGAGGATGGCGCCGGGGCTCGATGATCACGGACCCGGAAAGGCAGTGACT
>NZ_JBEOXI010000237.1:0-12311 GCF_040296465.1 Streptomyces sp. NPDC002130 | reverse complement strand
CGGTCAACCATCTGCCTACCATGGTCGCGGGGCAGGGCGCGCCCCCGGCGCCCCGGCAACTCCCGGCCGCGGGTGCCCCGCCCCACCCGCAACCGCAGACGCCCCCGTACCCGGCCTACGGCTACCCCCAGCAGCACCCCCAGCCCGGCGCCCCGGGCGTTCCCCCGCCGCACCCCGCCTACGGCGGCCTCGGCTCCACCCCGCCGTACGGTCCGCCGCCCTACGGCACGCCCCCGCCGTACGGCCCCCCGCAGCCCCAGCCGTCGCGTGGGGACGGCCGTTCCACCGCGCTGCTCGTCGTGATCGCCCTGGTCGTCGCGCTGGCCGCGGGCGGGTCGGTGTACGCCCTGATGCAGGGCGGCGACGACCGGACCGACGATGGCCGCGGCGGAACCCAGAGCACGGGCCCGGCACCGACCACCCCGGGCCCGTCCTCGACGACCTCGCAGCCGGACACCTCACCCTCCCCGGCGGACGGCACGATCCCGGCCGGCTACCTCGGCACCTGGACCACGACCATCGACAACGCCGACGGCGAGCACAGCCGTTCGCTCACCCTCCAGCAGGGCGAACCGGGCGACACCGTCCTGTCCCTCGTGGCCGACGGCCCGACCAAGGGCGGCGGCACCTACCACTGCGTCTTCGAGGGGCGGTTGACCGCGGCGCCCGGCACCGGCGGCGCGCTGCAGATCGGCCCGTCCACCGTCAAGGTCGGGCAGCCGCGCACCGCCTGCACCCCGGGTGCGGCCACCGAGGTGACCCTCCTCCCGGACGGCACGCTGGAGCGCGTGAACACGAGCAGCGGGGAACGGCTGACGTACACGAAGCAGTGACCGACTCGCCTCGGCCGCATGGCCGTTGAACGTCCGGCGAATTCCGGCCGACGAAATCCGGATAGGCGCTCGTACGGCCGTACGGTGACCGGACGATCGAATCGTCCGGGCGGCGGCGGGGGCACCCACGATGGAGTGGTTGAGCACGGAGAACCTCGTGGCGGTGGCCACGGCCCTGCTCGGCATCGTCGCCTCGGGCGTGATGGTCTGGTACGAACGCCGGGTGCCGCGCCGCAAACGGGTCGGCTATCGCGTGCAGATGGACAACCCCATCGGTGACGACGTGCGCTCGGGCCGCGCCAACCGCCGCCTCGGTCTGTTCGACGAGGCCCCCGGCATGGCCGACGCGACCCTGGTCCTGCTGCGCGTCGAGAACGACGGCTCGCAGGGCATCGACCGCGACGACTACACCGGCCCCGAAGTCCACGGTCTGACCGCGGTGTTCGCGGGCCGTACCGTCCGCGGTGTCTCGGTCACCCAGCCGTCGGACACCGACCACCTCATGGATCACTTCACCGCGGCACGCGGTTTCGCCTACGACGGCAACACCCTGAGCATCCCGCGCGTCCCGCTCAACCGCGGTGACCACTTCAAGCTGCTCGTCCTCCTCTCCGGCGGTGACGTGGGCGACGAGATCCGGCTGGTGGGCGGATTGCGCGACGGCGAGGTACACCCCAACCGCAGCGCCACGCCGGACGAGAAGCCGCCGTTGTTCAGCCGGGCCGCGCGGCTGATCACCATCGCGCTCACGGCGAGTGTGGTCACCCTGGCGGCGATCGTCGTCGCCCAGGACGACACCCCGCCCCCGATCGGCTGCGCGAGCGGCACCCTCACCCTCACCGGCTCGACCGCGTTCGCACCCGTCCTGCGCGAGGTGGCCGAGAAGTACGAGCGCGACTGCGGTGGCGACCCCGTCATCGACGTGGACGCCCACGGTTCCACGGCCGGCATACGCGAGCTCACGGCCGCCGGCGACCGGGCGAAACGGGACTCCCGGGGCTCCCCGCCGGTGGTCGCCCTGTCGGACGGCCCCAAACCGGCCGGTCTGCCCGACCTGCGGGAGAACCGGGTGGCGGTGTCCGTCTTCGCGCTCGTGGTCAACGACGACGTGAAGCTGACGAACCTGTCCACCGACGACGTCCGGCGCCTCTACCGGGGCGAGATCCGCAACTGGCGGCAGCTCGGCGGCCCCGACCTGCCCGTGCGCCTCGTCAGCCGGGACGCCAACTCAGGGACGAGACAGGTCCTCCAGCGCCGGGTGCTGGGCCGGGGCGAGATCGCCAACTCCTCCGTCGACTGCGTCCACAAGGACGATCCCACGGCAGCCGTCCTGCGCTGCGAACTCGACTCGACCGAACAGGTCCTGGCGAGGGTCGCCGGCCTCCCCGGTGCCGTCGGCTACAGCGAACTGAACCTCGCCGCCCGGGCGAAGGGCCTGCACGCGCTGCGCCTGGACGGCGACCCGCCTTCCGTCGACGCCATCGAACACGGCACGAGCGCCTACCCCTACCGCGAGATCGAGTACGCCTACACCTACGGCCGCCCCCCGGCCGACTCCCTGGCCTCCAGCTTCCTCACGTACCTGGCCCGCGGCAACGGCCAGGACGTCATCCGCACCCACGGGCACGTGCCGTGCTGGACCCCGGAAGGGCTCACCCTGTGCGCGCAGGACGGCGGGAGCTGAGGGTCCTCACCGCGGCTCCGGCGGGCGCTGCCGCGGCATGTTCGGCCTGGTCCCGCCGTGCGGCGGGACCGTGAACCGTCCGTTCACACCGGCCTCGGCGCCGCGCCCCGGTGCCGGGAACACCACCGCCTGCAACCCCGCCGGTGCAGCGCACCCCGACCGGAATTCGCCCATCCAGTCGGCGGTCTCCACCCGCACCAGCTCCGTCATGTCCTCGGAGAACCTGCGCAGCACCCCGAGGCACCGCTCGGCGGCCTCGCCGGCCGTCCCCTCCGCCGGCCCCAGCACCTCCCGCACGCTCTCCGCCGCCCAGTCGAACTGCAGCGCCTGCAGTCGCCGCTGCACGGCCTGCGCGGTGGCCACGTCCCGCATCCACCCGGACGTCACCCCGAAGTACCGGTCGACGGCCACGCACGCCGCCCCCAGCAGCAGCGCCAGGCACCCCCAGGGTGCGATCCCGCCCGCGACCCCGGTCAGATCCAGCAGCGGCAGTGTGATCCCGGTGACCGCCCCTGCCGCGGCCCCGCAGCGCAGCGCCCGCGCGCACCGCCGCTTCCACACCCGGTCGGCGAGGTACCAGGCCGCCGTCCGCAGTGCCCCGCGCTCCACCCACCGGTACAGCTCGTCCAGCCGGACCGCCGGCTCGCCCCAGTCCCCGAGCGGGAAGACCCGCCCCGTCAGATCGCCCGGCCGCAGCCCGGCCGCCGCCTGCTCGCCCCGCCCGTCCTGAGGCGGCCCCTCGGGCTGCATCTCCGGCTGACCCACCCGGCACTCCTCACTGATCACGAATGACCACGTACGGTTCACTCACCGATCACGCTGCGCGATGGACGAAAACCCGCATCCGGAACGCGCCCGACCCTTCCTACCTCCCAATGGGTGGCGAAGACGTAGCTTTCGCCTCTTTTCCGCCCGGAAGTATTCCTTGATCAGGTATAGGGCGCGAGGGGGACTCACTCGAAAGAGTGCCGGGGCGACGGCAGCCCCGACCACGTAGGCTCGTGCCGAACGGGAAAACCCGTACCGAGCAAGGAGCTGATCGTGATCCCCGGTGGTGGCCAGCCCAATATGCAGCAGCTGCTCCAGCAGGCCCAGAAGATGCAACAGGACCTCGCACAGGCGCAGGAGGAACTGGCGCAGACGGAGGTCGACGGGCAGGCGGGCGGTGGTCTGGTGACGGCCACCGTCACCGGTGCCGGCGAGCTGCGCGCCTTGAAGATCGACCCGAAGGCGGTGGATCCCGAGGCGGCGTCCGCCGAGGAGACGGCCGAGACCCTCGCCGACCTGGTCGTGGCGGCCGTGCAGGCGGCCAACGAGAACGCGCAGACGCTCCAGCAGCAGAAGCTGGGCCCGCTCGCGCAGGGTCTGGGCGGCGGCGGCATTCCCGGCCTGCCGTTCTGACCCGGCGCACCGCCTTCCTCGGACAGGCGGCAGACAACTACGGTACGTACGGGACGGTACGCACCGACCCCGAAGACCCAGGAAGGGCAGTCCGTTGTACGAAGGCGTGGTCCAGGACCTGATCGACGAGCTGGGGCGGCTGCCCGGCGTCGGTCCGAAGAGCGCGCAGCGGATCGCCTTCCACATCCTGCAGGCCGAGCCGACGGACGTACGGCGTCTCGCACAGGCCCTGATGGAGGTCAAGGCGAAGGTCCGCTTCTGCGCGACCTGCGGCAACGTCGCACAGGAGGAGCTGTGCAACATCTGCCGCGACACCCGCCGCGACCCGGCCGTCATCTGTGTGGTCGAGGAGCCGAAGGACGTCGTGGCGATCGAGCGCACGCGTGAGTTCCGGGGCCGCTACCACGTCCTGGGCGGCGCGATCAGCCCGATCGACGGGGTGGGCCCCGACGACCTGCGCATCAGGGAACTCCTGGCCCGGCTCGCCGACGGCACGGTCACCGAGCTGATCCTCGCGACGGACCCGAACCTGGAGGGCGAGGCGACGGCGACGTACCTCGCCCGCATGATCAAGCCCATGGGCCTGAAGGTCACCCGCCTGGCCAGCGGCCTCCCGGTGGGTGGGGACCTGGAATACGCGGACGAGGTCACCCTCGGACGCGCCTTCGAGGGGAGACGACTCCTAGATGTCTGACGCCACGCTGCACGCGACCGACCAGAACCCGGACGATTTCGCGGTCCAGATCGCGGACCAGATCGAGAGCTTCCTGGTCGCCGTCACGGAGGTCGCCAAGGGCGACGAGCCGGAATCGGCCGTGCCCTTCCTCCTCCTGGAGGTCTCCCAGCTCCTCCTGGCCGGCGGCCGGCTCGGCGCGCACGAGGACATCGTGCCCGACGAGCGCTACGAGCCCGACTCGGGTCCCGAGGCGGACGTCGACGAGCTTCGCGAGAACCTGGCCCGCCTGCTGGACCCGATCGACGTCTACTCCGAGGTCTTCGACCCCTACGAGCCGCGCAAGGCCCCGGTGCCGGCCCGTATCTCCGACGACCTCACGGACGTCATCACGGACCTGCGTCACGGCATGGCCCACTACCGGGCGGGCCGCACCAGCGAGGCCCTGTGGTGGTGGCAGTTCTCCTACTTCTCCAACTGGGGCTCCACCGCCTCGGCGAGCCTGCGGGCCCTGCAGTCGGTCCTCGCCCACGTCCGTCTCAACCAGCCCTTGGCCGAACTCGACGGCCTGGACACGGACCAGGGCATGGGCGACGACACGCTGGAGATCGAGGCGGGCCGGGTGATGGCGGAGGAGATCGCGGGACCGCTGGGTATCCGCCCGGCCACGTAGTCGCCTCACCGGCCCACGGCGACGGCCAGGGCCTCCGCGTCGACGTAGGGAGCGGTCGGCGTCGGCTCGCTGTACCACCTGAGCGGCCAGGTGTTTCCCTCGAGGGCCGGGATCCCGATGTATGTGACCGTGACCGTACGCGGGTCCCGGCCGCCCAACTGCTGCACGCCGAGCGGCCAGTCGCGCCTCCGTACCGCCCCGGGGGCGAGCAGGAAGTACACCCACCGCGGCCCGCTCGCCTCGCACACGATGGGCCCCGCGTCCCCGTCCGACACCTCGACCAGCCACTCGGCGACCAGCTCCCCCCGCACGCCCTCGACCCGCACCGCGTCGAAGTGCACGCCCGTCACGTGGAGTTGGTGCCCTGCCGCCGGAACCCACTCAGGGCGGTGAATCGCGTTCGTCATGGCCACACTCTGATGCCCGCTCGGCTACGGTCGGTAGCGACTGTGGTGGTACACACGCTGATGTAACCGTCGGAGGTGGGCGCTGTGCCGGGCCTGTACAACTCCAATTCCCAGCCGCCGGTCGCCTGGCGCTACAGCGGGAACCAGCTGAAGCGCTGGCGCACGAAGGCGAACGTCAGCCGTGAGGAACTGGCCGCCGCCGCCAACTACTCCCTGGACACGATCAAGTCCATGGAACAGGGCGTCCGCATGCCGACGCCCCGAGTCCTCGACGCGGCTGACGAGCTGTGCCGGGCGGAGGGCTTGCTGAGCGCGGCCAAGGAGTACCTGCAGAGGGAGAAGTTCCCGGCGCGGGCGCAGGACTTCATGGAGAGGGAGCGGGAGGCGATCAGTCTCTGGTGGTACGAAGCCATGTACATCCCCGGCTTGTTGCAGACCAAGCGCTACGCACAAACACTCATCGAGAACCATGTTCCGCCCCTGGACGCGGAGACGACGCAGGAACGGATCACCGCCCGCCTGGAGAGGCAGGTGATCCTCACTGAGCGGAAGCCGCCAGTGGCCCTCTGCTTCGTCATCTACGAGGCGGCACTGCGCAGTTCGCAGGTGGACGTGGAGCAGCTGCACCGCCTGCTGGAGGTCTCCCGGCTGAGGAACGTCGTGGTTCAGGTCCTGCCTTTCGAAGGAGCCATCACCGCAGCACTTCTGGGACCCCTGGTGTTGCTGGAAACGCGTGACCACGAGCGTTTCGCCTACGCCGAAGGTCAGTTGGGCAGCGAAATGACGACCGAACCAGGGGCTGTCAGTCGCGCCACGGAGCGGCTTAGCATGATCCGCGCGCAGGCTCTCAGTCCGGACGAGTCCGTGCGTTTCATCGAGCGGATGGTGGATCAGTCATGAGTGACCAGCAGCGCTGGATCAAGTCGAGCTACAGCGACTCCGAGGGCGGCGCCTGCCTCGAAGTCGCCCGGTCCGCCGCGGTCCACATCCGCGACTCCAAGACCCCCGCAGGCCCTCAGCTCCACGTCACCGCGCCCACCTGGGCGGCCTTCGTCTCAGCAGTTCAGCCGTCGAGCCGTAGGCCATTGAGCCGCTGAAGATCAGAGCCGTACGGCCGTCCCCGTCACGCCGATGCCCGTGTCCGGTTCCGCCGGTACCGTCACGGTGATCGTGCTGGGCCGGCCCAGGTCCGCGCCCTGGTGGACCGTCAGGGTGGCGGGGGTCGGCACGAGGCCGAACTCGCGCAGGTAGCCGCCGAACGCGGCCGCCGCCGCCCCCGTCGCCGGGTCCTCGACCACGCCGCCGGGCGGGAACGGGTTGCGGGCGTGGAAGACGGTGGGTGACTCCCGCCAGACCAGGTCGATCGTGGTCCAGTCCCGGCGGGCCATGAGGGCGGTGAGCGCGGCCATGTCGTAGTCCAGGTCAGCCAGCCGCTCGCGGCTCGCGGCGGCGAGGACCGGGTGCCAGGCCCCGGCGAAGGCGACCCGGGGCGGCAGCGCCGGGTCCAGGTCACCGGCGGACCAGCCCAGGATCGCCAGCAGCTCGGCGAGGTCGGCTTCATCGAGCGGGGCCGTGCGCGGCGGGACGCTCACCAGGGTCGCCACAAGGCTGCCGTCAGCCGCCCGGTCGGTGGTGACGGTGACCGGGCCCGCGGGGGTGCGCAGCAGCAGCTCTCCGGTGCCGTGCCGCTCCGCGTGCGCCACGGCCGTGGCGATCGTCGCGTGGCCGCAGAACGGCACCTCGGCGAGCGGGCTGAAGTACCGGACGTCCAGGGGGCCGTCGCCTGGGTCCACCACGAACGCGGTCTCCGAGTAGCCGACTTCGGCCGCCGTCGCCAGCATCGCCGCCTCGTCGGCGCCGCTCGCGTCGAGCACCACCCCTGCGGGGTTGCCGCCCTCGGGATCCGTGCTGAACGCCACGTAGCGCAATGTCTCCATGCCCCGACCGTAGCGCCCGGCCCCGGCTCACGCTGCGTGATTTGGAGGCTCCTTGTACGTCCCCTGTACGCGGGCTGCACGGGCCCTAACCGGTGGAACGCGAGGCTGGAGTCACTTCCACCGCAGAGAACGCGGAGGGAAGCAGACTCCCCTCGATCCCACTGGAGATGTCATGGACCGCCGCCCCGCCCGCCGGCGCATAGCCGTAGCCGCCACCGCCACCGCCGTCCTGGCCGCCGGCACCTTCGCCCTCGGAGCCGGGGTGGCGGGAGCGGACGCGCAGAGCAAGGGCGAGAAGCACGCCAAGCCGGTGACCAAGGCGCAGGTGCTCGGACTGTTCGACCGCTGGAACGCCGCACTGCAGACCGGCGACCCGAACAAGGTCGCCGACCTGTACGCGAAGGACGCGGTCCTGCTGCCGACCGTCTCCAACCAGGTCCGTACGGACAGAGCCGAGATCGTCGACTACTTCGAGCACTTCCTGCAGAACAAGCCCGTCGGCACGAAGGTCGAGTCCGTCGTCAACGTCCTCGACCGCGACACCGTCATCGACACCGGCGTCTACGAGTTCGCGCTCACCGACCACGAGACGGGCGTCAAGAGCACGGTCAAGGCCCGCTACACCTACGCCTACGAGAAGCAGCCGAACGGCACGTGGCTGATCGTGAACCACCACTCCTCGAAGATGCCGCAGGGCTGATCCCGGTCAGCCACCGCCCCGGTGGGACGCCCGTAGCGTGATCGTCACGCACAGGCCGCCGCCCGGAGCGTCCGTCAGCGCCACGGTCCCGCCGTCGTCCGTCACCAGCTGTCTGACGACGGCGAGACCGAGGCCGGAGCCGGACTTCCCGGTCAGGCCCTGGCCGCGCCAGAACCGGTCGAAGGCGCGGGACTTCTCGGCGTCCGACATACCGGGCCCCTCGTCCAGGACCCGTACCTCCACGACATCGCCCCGGGGTTCCACCCGCACGGTGATCGTCCCGCCGTCGGGCGAGACCTCCAGGGCGTTGGAGAGCACGTTGTCCAGCATCTGGTCCAGATGACCGGGACTGGACAGCACAGACGGCCGGCCGTCGGTACTCCCCCTGAGCGCGATGGTGACACCGCGCTCGTCGGCGGCCGGCCTCCACACGGCGAGCCGCTCCCGCACGCTGTCCAGCAGCGGGAGCGGCTCGGCCGCCGTCACCTTCGCCTCGGCCCGGGCCAGCACCAGCAGCCCGCTGACCAGCCGGCTCATCCGGACGACCTCAGCCGTCGCCTGCTCCACGTCCTCCCGCACGAACTCGTCGTCCACGCCGTCGGCGATGTTGTCCAGGGACAGCCGCAACGCCGTGAGCGGGGTGCGCAGTTGGTGGGAGGCGTCCGCGACGAAGATGCGCTGGGCCGCGATGAGCGTGTCCAGGCGTTCGGCGCCCTGGTTGAGGGTGCGCGCCAGGGTCTGGGTCTCGGGCGGGCCCGTCACGGGGGAGCGGGCGGTCAGATCGCCGTCGCTGAACTTGCTGGCCATGTCGTTGAGCTGGCGCAGCGGCCGGGTGAGGCGCCGGGCCACGGCGGCGCCGAGCAGGGCGGCCACGCCGAGGACGAGCACGGCGAGGACGGCCCGGAAGCCCCAGATCTTCCACAGCCGGCTGGTCATCTCGTCGGTCGAGTACAGGATGCGCACGGCGCCGACGACGCGGTCCGTGCCGGCCGCGCGGGCCGGCACGGTGATCTCCAGTTCGGGGCCCCAGATGAAGGAGGAGCCCCAGTCGGTCGTGGACTTGCCCTTCTTCAGGGCCCTGGTCAGGGCCGCGTCCGCCGTCGGCCGCGGCAGGTCCGCCGGGCAGCTCGCGGTGCGGGTCACCTGGATCTCGTCGTCGTAGGCCTTGGCCATCTCCTCCAGCGCCCGGCAGGAGGCGGCCCGGCCGTCGCCCAGCAGCAGGGCCATGGCGTCGGCCTCGCGCAGGACGGACGACCTGGTGTCGTCGCGCAGCTGATCCGTGAGCGTGAACGCCACCGGCACGGTGAACAGCGCGATGGCGACCGCGACGAGCAGGACGTAGCTGCGGACGAGCTGCCGGATCATGAGACGCCGCCGCTCCCGCCGCTCCCGCCCGCGGCGCCACCCCGACCGGAGCCGTCGCCCCGCCCCGCGTCGTCGCCCCGGCCGGTGCCGTCCCGGCCCGCGTCGTCGCCCCCGCCCGCGCCCGCGCTGGTGCCGCCCTGCCCCGCGTCGGCGTCCCGGCCGGTGCCGTCCCGGCCCGCGTCGTCGCCCCCGCCCGCGCCCGCGCTGGTGCCGCCCCGCCCCGCGTCGTTGCCCGCGCCCGTGCCCGCGTCGTTGCCCGCACCCGCGCCCGCGCTGGTGCCGCCCCGCCCCGCGTCGTTGCCCGCGCCCGCGCCGGTACCGCCCCGCCCCGCGTCGGCGCCCCCGCCCCCGACGGTGTCCCCGGTGATCTCCAGCCGGAAGCCGACGCCGCGTACCGCCTCGATGGTGATCGCCCCGGCGAGTTTGCGTCGTAGTGCCGCCACGTGCACGTCCAGCGTCTTCGTCGGGCCGAACCAGTTCGCGTCCCAGACCGCTTCCATGATCTGCTCGCGCGACATCAGGGCCCCGGGCTCCTCGGTGAGGAAGGCCAGCAGGTCGTACTCCTTGGGTGCGAGGGCGACCTCCTCGCCGTCCAGGCGCACCCGGGCCGCCTTGCGGTCGATCGTCAGGCGGGTGCCGTAGCGGTCGGGTCCGGCCTCGGGCGTGCCCTCGGGCGTGCGGGGCCGGGTGCGGCGCATGACGGCCCTTATCCGCGCGATGACCTCCCGCACGCCGAACGGCTTGGAGACGTAGTCGTCCGCGCCGAGCTCCAGGCCGACCACCCGGTCCGTCTCGTCGCTGCGGGCGCTGATCACGATGATCGGGACGTCGCCCCGCTCGCGCAGCGCCTTGCAGACGTCGAGGCCGTCGGTGTCGGGCAGGCCGAGGTCCAGCAGGACGACGTCGTAGGGACCCCCGTGCTCCAGGGCCGCCCCGCCCGTGGTGACCCACTCCACCTCGAAGCCGTAGCGCCTGAGTCCACGGCGCAGGGACTCGGCGACCGGTTCATCGTCTTCCACCAGGAGTACGCGCACAGCCGAACACTAGTGCTTGAAAGTTGTGTGATCGGGATGGTGGCACGTGCGATTGTGACGCCGGGCACTTTTCCGCGTGGCGTGTGCCCAGATGGGCATGAGCGACTCTGGACGGGCGGCCCGAGATCTCACCATGCGATATCGCGGAGGGGTTTTTCGGACGCTCGTTAGACTGAGCCGACCGCGGTACGAATGCGTATGAGCGGATAGAGACGGATTGAGCGAGGAGCGCACGTGGGCCTTGTCGTGCAGAAGTACGGAGGCTCCTCCGTAGCCGATGCCGAGGGCATCAAGCGCGTCGCCAAGCGGATCGTGGAAGCGAAGCAGAACGGCAACCAGGTGGTTGCCGTGGTTTCCGCGATGGGCGACACGACGGACGAGCTGATCGATCTCGCCGAGCAGGTTTCCCCGATGCCTGCCGGGCGCGAGCTCGACATGCTGCTGACCGCCGGAGAGCGGATCTCCATGGCCCTGCTGGCGATGGCGATCAAAAAGCTGGGCCACGAGGCCCAGTCGTTCACCGGCAGCCAGGCGGGTGTCATCACCGACTCGGTCCACAACAAGGCCCGGATCATCGACGTCACGCCGGGCCGGATCAAGACCTCGGTGGACGAGGGCAACATCGCGATCGTCGCCGGTTTCCAGGGCGTCAGCCAGGACACCAAGGACATCACCACGCTCGGCCGCGGCGGCTCCGACACCACGGCGGTGGCCCTCGCCGCAGCCCTCGACGCCGACGTCTGCGAGATCTACACCGACGTCGACGGCGTGTTCACCGCCGACCCGCGTGTGGTGAAGAAGGCCCGGAAGATCGACTGGATCTCCTTCGAGGACATGCTCGAACTGGCGGCGTCCGGGTCGAAGGTGCTGCTCCACCGCTGTGTGGAGTACGCCCGCCGGTACAACATCCCGATCCACGTCCGGTCCAGCTTCAGCGGACTTCAGGGCACATGGGTCAGCAGCGAGCCGAAGCAAGGAGCAAAGCAGGTGGAGCAGGCTCTCATCTCCGGTGTCGCGCACGACACCTCCGAGGCCAAGGTCACGGTCGTCGGCGTGCCGGACAAGCCGGGCGAGGCGGCCTCGATCTTCCGCACGATCGCCGACGCCGAGATCAACATCGACATGGTCGTGCAGAACGTGTCCGCCGCCTCCACGGGCCTGACGGACATCTCCTTCACGCTGCCGAAGACCGAGGGCCGCAAGGCCATCGACGCGCTGGAGAAGAACAAGGCCGGCATCGGCTTCGACTCCCTGCGCTACGACGACCAGATCGGCAAGATCTCCCTCGTCGGCGCCGGCATGAAGACCAACCCGGGCGTCACGGCCGACTTCTTCACGGCCCTGTCCGACGCGGGCGTGAACATCGAGCTGATCTCGACCTCCGAGATCCGCATCTCGGTCGTCACCCGCGCCGACGACGTACCCGAGGCCGTCCGCGCCGTGCACTCCGCGTTCGGGCTCGACTCCGACAGCGACGAGGCCGTCGTCTACGGAGGCACCGGCCGCTGATGGCCGACCGCGGCCGGATTCGGCGTACTGCCGCGGGGTTCGGTCTCGCGGGTCGACGGCGAACTGCTGCGCTTCTTCGTGTACTGGAAGCAGAC
>NZ_JBEOXI010000236.1:0-12326 GCF_040296465.1 Streptomyces sp. NPDC002130 | reverse complement strand
GCCGGGCATGCGGGATCCCAGGGACGCTCCGGGCAGGCGGGATCCCAGGGGTGCTCTGGGCGGGCGGCATCGCGGGGGGCGCTCGGGGCCGGCCGCCTCCCGGGGGCGCTCGGGGCCGGCGGGCCCCCGGGGACGTCCCGGGCAGTTCGCGAGCGTGGCGTGTCGCCCTGATGCGGGCGGCGTCGCAGTCGCGGCCGGTCCCACGTCGGCCCGGCCGGTCCTACGCCGCCCCGGCCGCCGCGTCCAGCCGGGCCCGCTCCTCCTGCGTCAGCAGTAGGTCCGCCGCGGCGGCAGAGTCCCTGATCGTCCGCGGCCGGCTGGCCCCCGGGATCGGGACGACCACCGGGGACCGGGCCAGCAGCCAGGCCAGAGCGACCTGCTGGGGACTGACACCGTGCTCCGCCGCCACCGCGTGGAAGGCGGCGAAGCGCTGCTCTCCCTCCGTGCGCGACGGCCCGTCCAGGGAGCTGCGGGCCAGCCCGCCCAGCGGACTCCACGGCAGGAACGCCAGCCCCAGCTCCGCGCACAGCCGCAAGGCCGGCTCGCTGTCCCGGACGGCGGGGGAGTACCGGTTCTGCACCGACACCAGCCGGTCGCCGAGGATCTCGCGGGCCCGGCGGATCTGGTCCGCGTCCACGTTGGACACACCGGCCAGCCGGATCGTGCCCGCGTCGAGCAACTCGCGCAGCGCGCCGACCGACTCCTCGAAAGGCACGGCGGGGTCGGGCTTGTGCAGCTGGTAGAGGCCGATCGCCTCCACCCCGAGCCGCTTGCGCGACGCCTCGGCGGCGGCTTTGAGGTGGCGGGGGGAGCCGTTCACCGTCCAGTCACCGCCCGCCGGCCGGCCGCGTCCGCCCTTCGTCGCCACCAGGACGCCGGAGGTGTCACTGCCGTACGAGGCCAACGCCCGGGCCACCAGACGTTCGTTGTGCCCGGGCTCCGCGCCCGGCAGATGGTACGAGTCGGCCGTGTCCAGGAGGGTCACGCCCGCGTCGAGCGCCGCGTGCACGGTGGCCACGGCACGCTCCTCGTCCGGCCGGCCCTCGATGGACAGCGGCATCGCGCCCAGCCCGACCGCACTCACCCGCAGCCCGCCAAGGGTTCTGTACCGCATGTCAGTCGCCCTTCCCGAGCGTCTCTGCGACGGCACGCGGCAGCCACTGCCGGGCGTCGCCGAAGGTGAAACCGAGTCGGGTGGCCCGGCCGTTGTCCATGCCGTAGGCGCGGCGGAAGGAGAACGGCGAGACCTCACCGACCTCCACGGCCCGGAACTCCGCGCGGCGGCCGGGAACATGAGCGGCCACCGCCGCGCACAGTTCCTCGGTGCTCAGCACCCCGCAGGAGGCGGCGTTCACCGGCCCGGTGAAGTCCTCGCCCGCCGCCCAGGCCAGGAACCGGGCGATCTCCTCGACGTACGCGTAGGTGGCCGGCCGGTTCACCGCCGGCACGGCGATCGGCTCGCCGGTGCGTATCCGCTCGGCGTAGTGGGCCAGCCTGCCCGTGAAGTCGTCGTCCCCGCCCAGCACATGGGCGACCCGCACCACCGTGGACTCGAACTCCGGTCCGGCCGCGAGGACCGCCTCGGCCTGCCGCTTGCCCTCCCCGTAATGGGCCTCCAGAAATGCGGGGTCGTCCCAGGGCAGGTCCAGGTCGACGGCGACGGTGGACGGTTCGACGGCCTCCTCGCGCACGAGGACGGGGGAGTCCTCGTACTCGTACACCTCGACCGTCGACGTCATCACATAGCGGCGCGTACGGCCGGCGAAGACACGGCGGGCGATCGCGGCTTGGCGCGGGGTGTAGCAGACCTGGTCGACGACGGCGTCGAAGACGCGGGAGCCGAGCGCGTCGGTCAGTGACCGTTCGTCGTCCCGGTCGGCGCGCAGATGCTCCACCCCGGCGGGCGGCGGGGAGGAACCCCGGTTCAGCACGGTGACGCGGTGGCCTTCGGCGAGCAGCCGTGCGATCAGACGCTTTCCGACATACCGGTTGCCGCCGATGACCAGGACGTCCAGAACCTTTTCCATGGCCATAATTCTCCCGGCGTACATCCACGCTCTGAAGGGGGAACCATGGGAGTTCAGGCCGCCGCGCCAAAAGAACCACGGCAGTTGCGGACCGCCGCCGACGAAACATCGGTGGCCTTCGACGCGCTGGACCGGCAGATCCTCCAGCTGCTCCAGACCGACGGCCGGATCAAGCTCAGCGAGCTGGGCCGCCGGGTCCGACTGAGCCCCGCGGCCGTCACAGAACGGGTGCGGCGACTGGAGGCCGCGGGTGTGATCAGCGGCTACGGGGCCCATGTCGTGCCGTCCCGGCTCGGCTACGGCATCCAGGCGTTCATCCGCGTCAACCCGCACGGCGGCTACACCCTCAAGCACCCCAGGACCCTGGAGCTCATCGAGCGGCCCGAGATCACCGAGGTGCACCACGTGGTCGGGGAGGACTGCTGGATCCTCAAGGTCGCGGTGCGGGACACCGTCCACCTGGAGGAGGTCCTGGAGGCCGTCTCCGCGCTGGGCCGCACCACGACGTCGATCGTGCTGACCTCCCCGGTGGAGCGGAAACCACTGTTGCCTTGACGCCGGGGTCAAGGATTACGTTCGAGCGCATGCGAATCGGCGAGCTGGCCGCACGGGCCGGGACCACGACGCGGACGCTGCGGTACTACGAGTCGCGGGGGCTGCTGCCCGCGCGGCGCACGGGCAACGGTTACCGGAGCTACGACGAGAGCGACCTGCGCCTGCTACGGCAGATCAGGACGCTTCAGGACTTCGGGTTCGACCTGGAGGAGACGCGGCCGTTCGTGGAGTGTCTGCGGGCCGGGCACCCCGAGGGCGACTCGTGCCCGGCGTCGCTCGCGGTCTACCGGCGCAAGCTGGGCGACCTCGACGCGCTCATCGGCCAGTTGACGGGCGTGCGGGACACCGTGGCGCGGCAGTTGGAGCGGGCCGAGCTGGCGCGGGCCGAGCTGGCCGCCGAGGCGGAGGTTCCGGGCGGTCCGGAGCCCGTGTGCGAGCTGGGAGGGGACCCATGGTGACCGGAGTGACCAGAGTGACCGGTGTTACCGACGTGACGGACGCGGACTTCGAGGCGGAGGTGCTCGGCGCGGAACTCCCGGTGCTGGTGGAGTTCACCGCCGACTGGTGCCCGCCCTGCCGGCAGATGGGGCCGGTGCTCAAGGCCCTCGCCGCCGAGGAGGGCGACCGGCTGAAGGTGGTGCAGCTCGACGTGGACGCCAACCCGGAGACGACCAACGCCTACAAGGTGCTCTCCATGCCGACGTTCATGGTGTTCCGCGGCGGTGAGCCCGTGAAGGCGATGGTCGGCGCGCGGGCCAAACGGAAGCTGCTGG
Source organism: Streptomyces sp. NPDC002130 (assembly GCF_040296465.1). Taxonomy (NCBI): domain Bacteria; kingdom Bacillati; phylum Actinomycetota; class Actinomycetes; order Kitasatosporales; family Streptomycetaceae; genus Streptomyces; species Streptomyces sp. NPDC002130. Next base: position 8,971 of record NZ_JBEOXI010000236.1, on the reverse strand, counting down.
AGGAGCTGGCCGACGTGGTCTAGCCAGGCGACCCGCCCGGTGAACAGGAAATCCCCCGAGCAATTGCGCTCGGGGGATTTTCTTGCGTATATTTGTTTGTTCGTGACTTCAACTTGATTGACGTCACAGTGAAGTTCAGTGAGCACAGTATATCCGGGCGGGAGCGGAATTGTCAAACACCGAATTTCCGGACGATGAATTGCGACAGGAACAGGAATTCATCGACGGGTTGTACGCGCGCGTGGACGCGCTGCGCGGCGACGCCGAGACCTCCGTCACGGACGCGCTCGCGCAGGGCAACACCCCCATGCAGGCCAGACTCGAGCGGGACATCCTCGTCGCCGAGCGCTCCGGGCTGCTCGCCGCGCTGAACGCGGTGGACGGCTCCCTGTGCTTCGGGCGGATCGACCTCACCTCGGGCGTCACCCACCGCATCGGCCGCATCGGCCTGCGCACCGACGACGCCGAGCACACCCCCGTCCTCATCGACTGGCGTGCCGATGTCGCCCGCCCCTTCTACCTGGCCACCGGTCACACCCCGATGGGCCTCAGGCGCCGCCGGCACATCGCCACCGACGGCCGACGGGTCACCCACCTGCACGACGAGATCCTCGACCTCGGCGACGAGACCCGCACCGGCCACGAGGACCCGACGGGCGACGCCGTGCTGCTCGCCGCCCTGAACTCGGCGCGCACCGGCCGCATGGGCGACATCGTGCAGACCATCCAGGCCGACCAGGACCGCATCATCCGTGCCCCGCACCGCGGCGTCATGGTGGTGGAGGGCGGCCCGGGCACCGGCAAGACGGCCGTCGCCCTGCACCGCGCCGCCTACCTGCTCTACGAGCACCGGGAGCTGCTCGCCAAGCGGGCCGTGCTGATCGTCGGGCCCAACCCGGCGTTCCTCGGCTACATCGGCGAGGTGCTGCCCTCCCTCGGTGAGACCGGTGTGCTCCTCGCGACCGTGGGCGAGCTGTTCCCCGGGGTGAAGGCGACCGCGGCCGACACGCCCGAGGCGGCCACCGTGAAGGGCCGGGCCGGTATGGCCGACGTGCTCGCCGAGGTCGTGCGCAGCCGGCAGGCGCTGCCCGACCCGGTGATCGCCATCGAGCACGACCGCGAGGTCCTCATGCTCGACGACGGCCTGGTCAACGTGGCCCGCGAACGCACCCGTGCCGCCAAGCTGCCGCACAACGCCGCCCGCGAGTACTTCGAGGGCCACATCCTCAACGCCCTCACCGACCTGTACGCCGAGCGGATCGGCACCGACCCCTTCGACGGGTCCAGCCTGCTCGACCCCAGCGACATCACGCAGATCCGCGACGACCTCGCCGAGAACCCCGAAGTGTGGTCGGCCGTCGACCAGCTGTGGCCGCTTCTGACGCCGCAGCGGCTCGTCGCCGACTTCCTCGCCGCGCCCGAGGAGTTCCTGCCCGCCGAGGACGCCGACGCCGTACGCCGTCCGGTGACCCGGCGCTGGACGGTCGCGGACGTGCCGCTGCTCGACGAGGCCGCCGAACTCCTCGGCGAAGACGACCGGCTCGCCCGCGACCGCGCCGAGCGTGAGCGGCAGCGGCAGATCGCCTACGCCCAGGGCGTGCTCGACGTCTCCTACGCGTCCCGGACCTACGAGTTCGAGGACAAGGAGGAGGACGACCCCGAAAGCTCCGAGGTCCTGTCCGCGCACGACATCATCGACGCGGAGCGGTTCGCCGAGCGGCACGAGGAGGACGATCACCGCAGCGCCGCCGAGCGCGCCGCCGCCGACCGCACCTGGGCGTTCGGGCACATCATCGTCGACGAGGCGCAGGAGCTGTCGCCGATGGCGTGGCGGCTGCTGATGCGGCGCAGCCCGACCCGCTCGATGACTCTCGTCGGCGACCCGGCCCAGACGGCGGAGGCGGCCGGGGTCGGGTCTTGGTCGGGCATCCTCTCGCCGTACGTCGAGGACCGCTGGGAGCACACCCGCCTGGGCGTCAACTACCGCACCCCGGCCGAGATCATGGACGTCGCGGCGGCCGTGGTCCGTGCCGAGAACCCGGACTTCGAGCCGCCCAGCTCGGTCCGCTCGACCGGCGTGCGCCCCTGGGCGCGTGCCACCGACGACCTTCCGGGCGCCGTCGCCAAGGCGGTCGGGGAGCTCACCCCGGCCGAAGGCAGGCTCGCGGTGATCGCCCCGCGCGACCTCCACCGCTCCCTCGCGGCACGGCTGGACGGCGTCACGGCGGGCGCCGAACCCGACCTCACGCAGACGGTCGTCCTGCTCGACCCGCGCCAGGCCAAGGGCCTGGAGTTCGACTCCGTCCTCGTGGTCGAGCCCGGCCGGTACGGCACCAGCGACCTGTACGTGGCCCTGACCCGGGCCACCCAGCGGCTGGGCGTGCTGCACACCGGGGAGCTGCCGAAGCCCCTGGCGGCCGCGTTCGGGTAGCGGAGCGGCCCCGTACCCGCCCGGGTACGGGGCCCGTCTACTGCAGGAGCGACCTCGGATCCCGCAGGGCGTGCCACAGCCCGGCCGCGAGCGGTACGACCGTCAGGGCGAAGAAGACCCAGAACAGGAACTCGGCCCCGGGCGCGAGCTCGTAGACGGTGCCGTCCTCCCACAGGCAGTAGGCCCGGGGCGGAAACGGGGTGGAGACCCCTGACACCTTCCCGCTTCCGATGACGCCCTCCTCGTACGGCTCCCTGGGGCAGGGGGCGGTCTCCGGGAACAGGACGGGATCGTCCGCCGCCATGATGAACACCCAGGTGACGGCGCCGAGCGGCACCGACCAGAAGACCGAGGTCTTCACCCACAGGGGCAGCAACGGATGCGCCAGCAGCCCGCGCAGCGCGACCCAGCCGACCACCAGGGCGGCGAAGACGGGAAGCAACGTCATGGCTTCACGGCCGCCTTGCGGGCGCGCAGTTCGGTCGCGTATCCGGTGCCGATGAAGAGCAGGGCGGCGGCCAGGGCGAGCGAGGCGCTCGTCCCGTTCATCCAGCCGTAGTCGGGATCACTGGGGTACACGGAGCCGTCGTCACGGACGCAGTCGAAGCGCAGCGGCAGGTACGAGGACCGGTGGTGACTCAGCCCTTCGATCGTGGCCGGGTCGAAACCGTCGCGGCAGGCCGGGGCCGGGACCGAGTTCGCTCCGTCGTTGAAGGCCGACTCCGAGTCCAGCACGGCGAAGAGGCCCGGGGAGTACACGGCGACGGCCGCCCACGCGGTGGCCGCCGCCGTCCGGCGCATGAGATGCACGGACCACGGCTCGGGCCGCCCGGGCAACGCCATGGCGAGGGCCCCCGCGGTGGCGACGAGCGCGGCGACGGCACAGACCGCCGCGAGACCGAGACCCATCAGCAAGGGCCTCAGCTCGTTCCGGGCCGGCGGGGGAGTGGGGTGACACGCATGCGGCCACCCCACCACTCCCGGCGGGGACGGGCTGTGACGGAGGCCACTCCTCCGGTCACACCCCTGTCACAGGCCCGCCTAGGCAGGGCGCAGCCACACCGTCGCCAGCGGCGGCAGCGTCAGCCGGATGCTGGCCGGGCGGCCGTGCCAGGCCACGGGTTCGGGCTTGACCGGGTCGGGATTGGTGACGTCGCTGCCGCCGTAGCGGGCCGCGTCGGTGTTCACGGCCTCGTGCCAGGCGGGGACGTCGTCGGGGACGCCCAGGCGGTAGTCCTCGCGGGTGACCGGCGCGAAGTTGGACACCGCCAGCACCGGGACGCCCTCCGGGTCCAGCCGCAGGAAGGCGAGGACGTTGTCGTCGGCGGCGTCCCCGACGATCCACTCGAAACCGGCCGGGTCCGTGTCCAGGCGCCACAGCGCCGGGGTCGCCCGGTACACGGTGTTCAGGTCGCGGACCAGGTCACGCACACCGCGGTGGTCGGGCTCCGCCCCGTAGCCCGGATCCAGCAGCCACCAGTCGGGGCCGTGCGCCTCGGACCACTCGGCACCCTGGGCGAACTCCTGCCCCATGAAGAGCAGTTGCTTGCCCGGATGGGCCCACATGAAGCCGAGGTAGGACCGGACCCCGGCGCGCTGCTGCCACCAGTCGCCGGGCATCTTCGACACCAGGGAACGCTTGCCGTGCACGACCTCGTCGTGGGAGATCGGCAGCACGTAGTTCTCGCTGTAGGCGTACACCATGGAGAAGGTCATCTCCCCGTGGTGGTACTTGCGGTGCACCGGCTCGTGGCTCATGTACTGCAGCGAGTCGTGCATCCAGCCCATGTTCCACTTCAGCCCGAACCCCAGCCCGCCGAAGCCGCTCGGGCCCTTGTGGTGGGTGGCCCGGGTGACACCGTCCCACGCGGTGGACTCCTCGGCGATCGTGACCACGCCGGGCACCCTGCGGTACACCGTCGCGTTCATCTCCTGCAGGAACGCCACCGCGTCCAGGTTCTCCCGGCCGCCGTGCTCGTTCGGTGTCCACTGGCCCGGCTCGCGCGAGTAGTCGAGGTAGAGCATGGAGGCGACGGCGTCCACGCGCAGCCCGTCGATGTGGAACTCCTCGCACCAGTACACGGCGTTCGCGACCAGGAAGTTGCGCACCTCGTTGCGCCCGAAGTCGAACTCCAGCGTGCCCCAGTCGGGGTGTGCGGCCCGCAGCGGATCCTCGTGCTCGTACAGGGGCCGGCCGTCGAACTCGGCCAGCGCCCAGGCGTCGCGCGGGAAGTGCGCCGGCACCCAGTCCATGAGGACGCCGATGCCCGCCTGGTGCAGCTTGTCGACCAGGTACCGGAAGTCGTCCGGCGTGCCCAGCCGGGCCGTCGGCGCGTAGAAGCCGGTCACCTGATAACCCCAGGAGCCGCCGAACGGATGCTCCGCGACCGGCATCAGCTCGACGTGCGTGAAGCCCAGGTTCTTCACGTACCCGGGGAGCTGATCAGCAAGCTGGCGATACGTCAGACCCGGTCGCCAGGACGGCAGATGGATCTCGTACACCGAGAACGGCGCCTCGTGCGCGGGAACCTCGGCGCGCCGGGCCACCCAGTCGGCGTCGCCCCACTCGTACTCCGAGGACGTGATCACCGACGAGGTGGCGGGCGGTACCTCCGTGCGGCGGGCCAGCGGGTCGGCGCGCAGCGTCTTCGAACCGTCGGGACGGGTGATCTCGAACTTGTACAGCTCGCCCTCGCCGATGTCCGGCAGGAACAGCTCCCACACCCCGGACGAGCCCAGCGACCGCATGACATGTCCGGTGCCGTCCCAGAAGTTGAAGGTGCCGGCCACGCGCACACCGCGCGCGTTCGGCGCCCACACCGCGAACCGGGTGCCGGTCACGCCCTCGTGGGTCATCGGGTGCGCGCCCAGCGCCGTCCACAGCTCCTCGTGCCGGCCCTCGCCGATCAGGTGCAGGTCGAGGTCGCCCAGGGTGGGCAGGAAGCGGTAGGCGTCCTCGGTCTCCAGGACCGTGCCCTCGTACTCCACGATCAGCCGGTACGCCGGGACCTCCCGCAGCGGCAGCAGCCCCGAGAAGAAGCCCTCCCCGTCGTCGTGCAGCTCGGCTCGCAGCTCCCCGGCGACGACGGTCACCGCCAGGGCGTACGGCCGGAACGCCCGGAAGGCGACGCCGCCGGGCACGGGATGCGCGCCGAGCACGGAGTGCGGGTCGTGGTGCGTGCCGCCGAGCAGCCGCTCCCGGTCCACCGCGGCGACGGCGGGCGAGACGGTGACCTCCATCTCCGGCGGAACGACCTGGGCGGCGGCGGCCTTCTCGGCAGGGGCCTTCCGGGCCGGGGTCTTCTTGACCGCGCTCTTCTTCGGGAGGGCCTTCTCGGCGGGGGCCTTGGATGCGGTGGTCCTGGCCGCGGTGTCCTTCTTCGCGAGGGCCTTGGTGGCGGGCGCCTTCTTCGCGAGGGCCTTGGTGGCGGGCGCCTTCTTCGCGGCGGTCTTCTTGGCGGGGGCCTTGGTCGCGGTGGCCTTCTTCGCCGTTGCCTTCTTCGCGGCGGCCTTCGTCGCGGGGGACTCGGCCGCAAGAGACCCGGCAGCCGTGACGTCCGCTGCCGCGGCCTTCGTGGCGGTGTTCCTGGCCGCCGCCGCCCTGACCGTCGTGGCCTTCTCGGCGGGGGTCTTCTTCACGGCCGTCTTCGCCGCGGTTTTCTTCACGGACGTCTTCTTCACGGCCGTCTTGGCCGCCGTCTTCTTCGCGACGGTCTTCTTCACGGCCGCCGCTTTCTCCGGCGTGGGCTGTGCGACCGATGGCTTCTCGGCGGCGGCCTTCTTCGTCGCCGCCTTCTTGGCCACCGTCCTGCCGACGGTGGTCTTGCCGGCGGCGGCCTTCTTGGCGGTCGCCTTCGCGGGGGCCGCCTTCTTCGCCGCTGCCTGTTTGGGCACCGCCGTCTTCTTCGCGGCGCTCTTCTGCTGGGCGGCCGTGGGCTGCTCGGGGATCTTCTCCCCGGCGGTCCCCTTGGGACGCGAACCGCTGGACTCAGGGCGGGGGGTCACGGGCGGAGCCTCCAGGACGAGGGTGGTCGGTCAGGTCAGGTGGCCGGTCGAGGCGAGCCGGTCTATGGCGGCCAGGGGCACCGGCAGCCAGTCGGGGCGGTGCCGGGCCTCGTACACCACCTCGTAGATCGCCTTGTCCGTCTCGTAGGCCCGCAGCAGCACCGGGTCGGTGCGCGGATCGCGGCCGGAGGCCTCCGCGTAGCCGGAGCAGTACGCGGAGCGGCAGGTCTCGGCCCAGTCCGGCTGGGGCGGGTCGGCCGAGCGTGCCGCGTAGTCGAAGGACCGCAGCATGCCGGCGACGTCACGCACCGCCGGCTGCGGCATGCGGCGCTCGGCCAGCGGCCGGGCCGGCTCACCCTCGAAGTCGATCAGCCGCCACTCACCGGACGGCGAGCGCAGGCACTGCCCGAGGTGCAGATCGCCGTGCACCCGCTGCGCGGTCCAGGTGCGGCCCTCGGCGGCCAGATCGCCCAGCGCCGTGAACGCCGACCGCAGCCCACGGGCGTACGGCCGCAGCGCGGGCACCGCCTGGACGGCCGCGTCCAGCCGCTCGATCATGCCGCCGACCATGAGCTCGAGCTGCGAGTGACCGAGCGTGACGGTCGGCAACGCCCCGGCCAGCGCGGTGTGCACCTCGGCGGTGGCCCGCCCCAGTGCCCGCGCCTCGGCGCCGAAGTCCTCGCCCTTGGCCAGCTCGCGCAGCGCCAGCTCCCAGCCGTCCGAGGCGCCCTGCAGGAACGGCTGGAGCACCCCCAGGACGTAGGGCTGGCCGGCGAGGTCGCCCGGGCCCGCCGCGACGACCGGGTCGGCCGTGGGGGCGATGTCCGCGACCATCCAGGCCGTCGGCGCGGGCACCCGGGGGCAGTTCTCCCGGGCCAGCGCGAGCGGCAGCTCCAGATCGGGGTTGACCCCGGGCACGATCCGGCGGAGCAGCTTCAGGATGAACGTATCTCCGTAGACGATCGACGAGTTGGACTGCTCGGCGGTCACCACGCGCGGCACCAGTCCGGAGCGGATGTCCTGGCCGGGGTCCCGCTCGAAGCGGAGCCGTCCGACCCGGGCCTGGGCGCGCAGCGCCTCCAGGAGCAGTTCGGCGGGCCGGGTGTCGTGCAGGGCGTCGTAGACGGTCCGGCCGGCCAGCGGCCCCGTCGGCACATGTCCGATGAGCGCGGGCGCCAGCCGAGGCGGCAGCGCCTCGCGCACGCCTATCAGCAGCTGGTAGCAGTCGCCGGGGTGGCCGGGCGCACCGTGGGTCGGCGTGACGGGCTGGTGGGCGCGCACGAGCAGGTGGTAGAGCCCCAGCTTGGACGTGGCCGGGAGCAGCTCGGTGGCCTCGACCAGCGTGAACCCGGTGACCGGCCGTCCCTTGCCCGCGAACCAGCGCTGCCGCGGCAGCCATTCCCGCAGCAGCGGATCCAGGGAGACCAGAAGGCCGGGCGGGGTGGTGACGGTGCGTGTGACGGCTTCCGACATGGCGTCGCGTCCTTTCACCCATTTGTGGTGCGCCTCCGGTGCCTGCGACCGGCCCCGGACGGCGCCCCTCCGGCTCACGCGGGTGGGCGGGGTGTTACTGATGCGTGCCCCGGGCGGGGCGGAGGAAACGCCCCGCCGCCGGGGTTTGCGGCCCGTCCCGCGGATCGGGCCTCAACAGGCCTTTTCAGGCCTCACATGGTCTCCTTGCGGAGCCTGAACCAGTAGAAGCCGTGGCCACCGAGCGTCAGCAGATACGGCAGCTCGCCGATCGCCGGGAAGCGGACCCCGCCGAACAGTTCCACCGGGTGCCGCCCCTCGAAGGCGCTCAGGTCCAGCTCGGTGGGCTGTGCGAAACGGGAGAAGTTGTTCACGCACAGCACCAGGTCGTCCTCGTACTCCCGCAGGAACGCCAGCACCGCCGGGTTCGTCGAGGGGAGCTCGGTGTAGGAGCCGAGTCCGAAGGCCGGGTTCTGCTTGCGGATCTCGATCATGCGGCGGGTCCAGTGCAGCAGCGACGAGGGCGAGGCCATGGACGCCTCGACGCTGGTGACCTGGTAGCCGTAGACCGGGTCCATGATCGTGGGCAGGAACAGCCGCCCCGGGTCGCACGAGGAGAAGCCCGCGTTGCGGTCGGGCGTCCACTGCATCGGCGTGCGCACCGCGTCCCGGTCGCCGAGCCAGATGTTGTCGCCCATGCCGATCTCGTCGCCGTAGTACAGGATCGGCGAGCCCGGCAGCGACAGCAGCAGGGCCGTGAACAGCTCGATCTGGTTGCGGTCGTTGTCCAGCAGCGGGGCGAGCCTGCGGCGGATGCCGATGTTGGCGCGCATGCGGGGGTCCTTGGCGTACTCGGCCCACATGTAGTCGCGCTCTTCGTCGGTGACCATCTCGAGCGTCAGCTCGTCGTGGTTGCGCAGGAACATCCCCCACTGGCAGCCCGAGGGGATGGCCGGGGTCTTGGCCAGGATTTCCGAGACGGGGTAGCGGGATTCGCGGCGTACGGCCATGAAGATGCGCGGCATGACCGGGAAGTGGAAGGCCATGTGGCACTCGTCGCCGCCG
>NZ_JBEOXI010000235.1:0-12392 GCF_040296465.1 Streptomyces sp. NPDC002130 | reverse complement strand
GATGGTGCCGCCGTCGCCCGTCTTGAGCCAGCCGTCCTCGCTGAACTTGTCGGCGGGGCGCAGCACGCCTTCCCCGGCCGGGGAAGGGCCTCCTCACGTGGGGGACGGTCAGCCCGCGGACCGAGCCCGGCCCGGGACGTCCCCGCCCGTCCCGCCGAGGCGGTGGAAGCGGAGATGGCAGTCGGTCGTTCGACGATGGGGACGGTGTACGGCGGCGGACGGTGCCAAGGATCTGCGTGCCGCGGTCGGATCCGACGTCATGTCAGGTCGTGTCCTCGCCGAGCGGTTGGGGGTTGGGGGAGATGCGGCGCGTTTCCTTGTCGCGTCCCGGCGGGGTCAGGAACAGCGCCACCCAGCCGGCGAAGAGGGAGATGGAGCCGGCCAGGATGAAGGCACCGGAGTGCCCCCATGCGCCGACGACCACGGCACCCATGCCGGCGCCCAGACCGGAGACGAGCTTGGCGCTGTAGACCATGCCGTAGTTGGACGCGTTGTTGTTCTCACCGAAGTAGTCGGCGGTGAGCGCAGCGAACATCGGGAAGATGGCACCGCCGCCGAAGCCGGAGATCGAGGAGAAGACCAGGAACAGCGGCAGGTTCTCGGCGTTCGCCGACCAGAGGATGCCGTACTGGGACAGGCCCAGGATCACACACACCACGAGCAGGCACCGCTTGCGGCCGTACAGGTCGGAGAGCCAGCCGATGACACCGCGGCCGGTGCCGTTGACGATGGCCTTGAGGGACATGGCCGTGGCCACGATCCCGCCCGCGAAGCCGGCCTCCTCGCCGATCTCCACCTGGAAGGCGATGCCGAAGATGTTCACGCCGGACGTGCACGCCAGGCAGAACCACATCAGGGCGACCCGGCCGGTCTTCCACGCCTCCTTGGGGGAGTACTGGCGCACCGCCGGCGGGTTCATGCGCATCGAGCGGGCCGCGCGCGGGTCGTCCGGCGGGTTCAGCGGATCGATCGTGGAGGGCCACCAGTTCTTCGGCGGGTCCTTGAAGAAGTAGCCGGAGAACGCGACCATCCCGGCCAGGAACACACCCACCGAGACCAGCACCCAGCGGAAGTTGGTCAGGTCCATGTAGCCGTTGAAGAGGAAGACGAAGGGCACCGAACCGTAGGCGAAACCGCCGTTGACGAAGCCGGTCTTGCCGCCCTTGCGCTCCGGGTACCACTTGCCGACCATGTTGACGCAGGTGGCGTACACCATGCCCGCGCCCATGCCGCTGAACATGCTGAAGCCGATGTAGGCGAAGACCACGTGCGGCGCGAAGGCGAGGGACAAGTAGCCCAGCAGCGTGCCGGTGGCGCCGAGCATCATGGCCCAGCGGGCCGGCAGTTTCCCGCTCTCACGCAGCTTGCCCGCGGGGAAGGCCACCGCGGCCTGGAAGAAGACCCAGACGGTCATCATCCAGAAGATGTGCATGCTGTTCCAGCTGTGCGCCGTGTGCAGGGTGTCCTCGGCGGACGCGAACGCGTACTCGGCGGAGGAGATGCCCATCATGCCGATCCAGGGCAGGATCACCATCCACTTGCGCTTGCGCCCCATGATGTCGATGTCGGTCTCACCGAGGCGGTAGACGCGACCGTTCGCGTCGGTGACCTCCCGGTAGGGAACCGTTGTGGGCAGATCGGTCGTTGTCATGTCGTGTCGCACCCCTTGCGTCGAAAGATCTGGCCAGCGCCCCCTGTCCCATGCCTTTCGTGCGCGTGCGGGTCCCGGGGCGGGCCGACGCGCACCGTCGGCCGGCCCCCCGCTCACTCACCTCATGTACCGCCCCCCAGCCGTCCCGCCTCCCGCGCCCAGCGGTACTTCGCGCCGAGCACGGCCACCGGCTTCTCGGTCGTGTACGGGTACGCCACGACCCCGCGCTCGAAGAGGTACTGGCAGGCCTCCTCGACCTCCACGTCCCCCGCGAGCGACGCCACCACGGGCTTCTCGATCCCGCGCTCCCGGAACTCGGCCACCACGCGCGCGGTGAGCTCCGCGAAGACCATGGGAGGAGTGACGATGGTGTGCCAGTAGCCGAGGACCAGCGCGTGGATGCGCGGATCCTCCAGACCCAGCCGGATCGTCGCCTCGTACGTCGACGGCGGCTCGCCCCCGGTGATGTCCACCGGGTTGCCCGCGGCCCCGAAGGGCGGGATGAACTTCCGGAACGCCTCGTCCAGGTCCGGCGGGATCTCCATGAGGGACAGGCCGTTGTCCGTCACCGCGTCGGAGAGCAGCACACCGCTGCCGCCGGCCCCCGTGATGATCACGACGTTGTCGCCCTTGGGTGCGGGAAGCACCGGCAACGCGCGCGCGTACTCCAGCATCTCGTTCAGCCCGGGCGCCCGGATCACCCCGGCCTGGCGCAGGATGTCGTCGTACACGGCGTCGTCACCGGCGAGGGCGCCGGTGTGCGAACCGGCCGCCTTGGCACCCGCCGCCGTCCGCCCGGCCTTCAGCACGACCACCGGCTTCTTCGGCACGGTCGCCCGGGCGGCCTCCACGAAGGCCCGGCCGTCCTTGAGGTCCTCCAGATGCATCGCGATACAGTCGGTGTGCGGGTCCTCGCCGAACCAGGTCAGCAGGTCGTCCTCGTCCAGGTCCGACTTGTTGCCGAGCCCGACGATCGCCGACACGCCCGTCTTCGTGGTGCGCGCGAAGCCCAGGATGGCCATCCCGATGCCGCCCGACTGCGAGGTCAGCGCCACCCCGCCCTTGACGTCGTACGGCGTGCAGAACGTGGCGCACAGGTCCTGCCAGGTCGAGTAGTAGCCGTAGATGTTCGGCCCCAGCAGCCGTATGCCGTGCCGCTCGGCGATCGCCACGATCTCCGCCTGGAGTTCATGTTCGCCGGTCTCCGCGAACCCGGAGGGGATCAGCACGGCGTTCGGGATCTTCTTGCGACCCACCTCCTCCAAGGCCGAGGCCACGAACTTGGCGGGGATCGCGAAGACCGCCACATCCACCTCTCCGGGCACGTCCGTGACACTCTTGTACGCCTTGCGGCCCAGAATGTCATCGGCCTTGGGATTCACCGGATGGATCTCCCCGGCGAACCCTCCGTCGATGAGATTGCGCATCACCGAATTGCCGATCTTGCCCTGCTCGTTGGAGGCGCCGATCACGGCGACCGAGCCGGGCTGCATCAGCCGGCGCATCGAGGTGAGGATCTCGTCGCGCGAGTATTTCCGGCGCGGCGCCGGCTGCGACTCGGCGAGGATCACCCGGATGTCGGCCGCGACGGCCCCCTCCGCCGTCGCGATCACCGGATTGAGGTCCACCTCGGCGATCTCGGGAAAGTCCGCGACGAGTTGCGACACCCGGCGGATCTGCTCGGCGACGGCCCACCGGTCCACGCCCGCCTGGCCGCGCACGCCGCGCAGGATCTCCGCCGAGCGGATCGAGTCCAGCATCGACAGCGCCTCGTCTGCGCTCACCGGCGCCAGCCGGAACGTGACGTCCTTCAGGACCTCGACGAGCACCCCGCCGAGCCCGAAGGCGACCACCTTCCCGAACGTCGGGTCCGTGACCGCGCCGACGATGACCTCCTGCCCCTTCGGCAGCAGCTCCTGCACCTGCACGCCCGAGATACGGGCATCGGCGTCGTAGGCGCGCGCGTTGTCGATGATCGTGTGGAACGCGGCCCGCACGTCGGCCGCGCCCTCGACCCCGACGATCACCCCGCCGGCGTCGGTCTTGTGCAGGATGTCAGGCGAGACGATCTTCATCACGACGGGCCCGCCGAAACGCGCCGCGAACGCCACGGCCTCGTCGACGTCCGTCGCCAGCTCCTCGCCCGGTACGGCGATCCCGTACGCGTCGGCGATCACCTTGCCCTCGGGCGCGGTCAGCGCGGTCCGCCCCTCGGCCCGCACGGACTCCAGGAGGGACCGCACCCGCAGGACCCGGTCTTCCGCCATCACGTCAGATCACTCCGTTCGACTTGAGCAGGCGCACTTCCTCGTCGCCGAGGCCGAGTTCGCCGACGTAGACCTCTTCGTTGTGCTCGCCGAGCAGGGGTGAACTGGTCACCTCGACGGGTGAGTCGGACAGCTTGAGCGGGCTGCCGACGGTCACGAAGTCGCCGCGCTCGGGATGCGGGACGGTGACGACCATCTCGTTGGCGACCAGCGAACGGTCCTCGATGATCTCCCGGGTGGACAGGATCGGCCCGCACGGGATGTTGTGCGCGTTGAGCCGCTCCAGCACCTCCCACTTGGGCAGCGTCGAGGACCACTCCTCGATCAGCTGGAACATCTTGCCGAGCTTGGGCAGCCGCGCCTCCGGCGTCGCCCACTCGGGGTCGGCGGCCAGCTCGGGCCGGCCGATGAGCTCGCTGATCGGCTGCCAGCCGACGGGCTGCACGATGACGTACACGTAGTCGTTCGGTCCGCCCGGCGCGCACTTGACCGCCCAGCCGGGCTGGCCGCCGCCGGACGCGTTCCCGGACCTGGGAACCTCGTCGCCGAAGTCCTCGTTGGGATATTCACGGAGCGGACCATGTGCCAGCCGCTGCTGATCCCTCAGCTTCACCCGGCAGAGGTTGAGGACGGCATGCTGCATGGCCACGTTGACCCGCTGTCCGCGCCCGGTGTTCTCCCGCTGGTACAGCGCCGCGAGAATCCCCGCCACGGCGTGCACACCCGTCCCCGAGTCCCCGATCTGGGCCCCCGTCGCCAGCGGCGGTCCGTCCTCGAAACCGGTGGTCGACATCGACCCGCCCATGGCCTGCGCGACGACCTCGTACGCCTTGAAGTTGGTGTACGGACCCTCGCCGAACCCCTTGATGGAGGCATAGACGATCCGTGGATTGATCTCCTGGATGCGGTCCCAGGTGAAGCCCATCCGGTCCACCGCGCCCGGGCCGAAGTTCTCGACCATGACGTCGGAGCGCCGGATCAGCTCGGTGAGGATCTCCTTGCCGCGCTCGGTCTTGGTGTTGAGGGTGATGCTCCGCTTGTTGCAGTTGAGCATCGTGAAGTAGAGGGAGTCGACGTCCGGCAGATCACGCAGCTGCTTGCGCGTGATGTCGCCGGTCGGCGCCTCCAGCTTGACGACGTCCGCGCCGAGCCAGGCGAGCAGCTGGGTCGCCGACGGCCCGGACTGGACGTGGGTCATGTCCAGGACGCGGATGCCTTCGAGGGCCTTGGTGGACGTAGCGGTCATCGGGGGGCACCTCACTTGTACATGGTCTGGTTCATGGTTCCGGGGGCGTACGCGTCCGGGTCGACCCAGACGTTGATCAGCGACGGCTTGCCGGACTCGCGGGCGCGCAGCAGGGCCGGGCCGATGTCGGCGGGGTCGCGGACCTCCTCGCCGTGGCCGCCGAGCATGCGGGCGAACTCGTCGTAGCGGACGTCGCCCAGCGTGTTGCCGATCCGCTCGCGCTCCTTGCCGTATTTGGCGGCCTGGCCGTAACGGATCTGGTTCATGGAGGAGTTGTTGCCGACGATGCCGACGAACGGGAGGTCGTAGCGGACGAGCGTCTCGAAGTCCCAGCCGGTGAGGGAGAACGCGCCGTCGCCGAAGAGCGCGACGACCTCCTTGTCGGGCCGCGCCTGCTTGGCCGCGAGCACGAAGGGGACGCCGACGCCGAGCGTGCCGAGGGGACCCGGGTCCATCCAGTGCCCGGGCGACTTGGGCTGCACGACCTGGCCGGAGAAGGTGACGATGTCGCCGCCGTCGCCGATGTAGATGGAGTCCTCGGTGAGGAAGTCGTTGATCTCGCTGACCAGGCGATAGGGGTGGATGGGTGAGGCGTCCGACTTCAGGTTGGGCAGCCGCTTCTCCAGAGCGGTCTGCTCGGCCGCCCGCAGCTCGTCCAGCCACTCCTTGCGCCTGGACGCACCGCCGTTGATGCGTCCGGAGACCGCCTCGGTCACCGACTTCAGCACCAGACCGGCGTCGCCCACGATGCCGAGGTCGATGTCGCGGTTCTTGCCGACGGTGCGGTAGTCGAGGTCGATCTGCACGACGGTCGCGTCCGGCGACAGCCGCTTGCCGTAGCCCATGCGGAAGTCGAAGGGTGTGCCGACGATGACGATGACGTCGGCGTTTGAGAAGGCGTACCGGCGCGAGAGCTGGAAGTGGTGCGGGTCGCCGGGCGGGAGGGTGCCGCGTCCCGCGCCGTTCATGTAGGCGGGGATGTTGAGGGTCCGTACGAGCTCGATGGCCGCTTCGGTGCCCCGGGTCGTCCAGACCTGGCTGCCGAGCAGCACGGCCGGCTTCTCGGCGTGCACCAGCAGGTCGGCGAGCTTCTCGATGGCCTCGGGGTCGCCGGCGGAGCGGGTCGAGGCGCGGTAGGTGCCCTCCTGTGGGACGCGCGCCTTGGCGGCCGGGACCTTGGCGTCCAGCACGTCGCGCGGAATTTCCAGGAAGGAGGGTCCGGGCGCGCCGTGGAAGCACTCGCGGAACGCCATGGACACCATGTCCGCCGCACGGGCCGTGTCCGGCACGGTCGCCGAGAACTTGGTGATGGGGTTCATCATGTCGACGTGCGGCAGGTCCTGGAGGGACCCCATCTTGTGCTGGGTGAGTGCTCCCTGACCACCGATCAGCAGCATCGGGGACTCGGCGCGGAAGGCGTTGGCGACACCGGTGACGGCGTCGGTCGTCCCGGGCCCCGCGGTGACCACGGCGCAGCCGGGCTTGCCGGTGATGCGGGCGTAACCGTCGGCGGCGTGGGCGGCGACCTGCTCGTGGCGTACGTCGACGACCTCGATGCCCTCGTCGACGCAGCCGTCGTAGATGTCGATGATGTGGCCGCCGCACAGCGTGTAGATGCGGTCGACTCCCTCGGCCTTCAGCGCCTTGGCTACGAGATGACCACCGGAAATCAAGTCCTGGGTGTCGTCGGGCATGGCGAAGTCCTGTCCCTTCGTAGGGGGTTGGAGCGGCTCGCAGTACATTGCATACAGTCGACGAATACTGTATGAAGCTTGTTATCCCGCATCCGGTGGGTGGTGTCCAGGGGGCGTGCGGCACTTTCAGTCAGGAGCCGGAAATGGACCTGTACGAACACCAGGCAAGGGAACTCTTCGAAGAACACGGCATCTTGGTGCCGAAGGCCGAGGTGACCGACTCGCCCAAAACAGCGCGCGAGATCGCACGCGGGCTCGGCGGCCGGGTCGTGGTGAAGGCCCAGGTGAAGACCGGTGGGCGCGGCAAGGCAGGCGGTGTGAAGCTCGCCGCCGACCCGGCCGCCGCAGAGCTGACCGCACGCCAGATTCTCGGCATGGACATCAAGGGACACACGGTCGGCAAGGTCATGCTGGCTCAACCGGTCGACATCGAGGCCGAGTTCTACGTGTCCTGCGTACTCGACCGCGCGGCGGGCCGGTTCCTCGCGATCGCCTCGGCCGAGGGCGGCATGGACATCGAGGAGGTGGCCGCCACCCGTCCCGAGGCCGTGGCCCGCGTGCCGGTCGATCCCGCCGAGGGCGTCACCTCCGCGAAGGCGGGTGAGATCGCAGAGGCGGCCGGGCTGCCGCCGCAGACCGTGGACGTCATCGTCCGGCTCTGGGAGGTCCTGGTCCGTGAGGACGCCCTCCTGGTCGAGGTGAACCCGCTCGTGCGCACCCGGCAGGGGCAGATCCTCGCCCTGGACGGCAAGGTCACCCTCGACGACAACGCCCGTTTCCGACAGGCCCGGTGGGGCGCCGACGACGTGGAGCACGACGACTCGCTGGAGGCCGCGGCCGCCGCCAAGGGCCTCAACTACGTCAAGCTCGACGGCGAGGTCGGCATCATCGGCAACGGGGCGGGCCTCGTCATGTCCACCCTCGACGTGGTCGCGGGCTGCGGCGCGCGACCCGCCAACTTCCTCGACATCGGCGGCGGAGCGAGCGCCCAGGTGATGGCGGACGGGCTGTCGGTCATCCTCTCCGACCCGGCCGTGAAATCCGTCTTCGTCAACGTCTTCGGCGGCATCACCGCCTGCGACGCGGTCGCCGACGGCATCGTGCAGGCCCTGGAAACCGTCCGGTTGACCAAGCCGCTGGTCGTCCGCCTGGACGGCAACAACGCGGCCCGGGGCCGGACCATCCTCGAGGAGCACGCGCATCCGCTGGTCCAGCAGGTCACCACCATGGACGGCGCCGCCGCCCGTGCCGCCGAACTCGCCACCACAGCCTGAGGAGAGGGAACGCCATGGCCATCTACCTCACCAAGGAGAGCAAGGTCCTCGTCCAGGGCATGACCGGCGGCGAGGGCATGAAGCACACCCGGCGCATGCTCGCGGCCGGCACGAACGTCGTCGGCGGTGTCAACCCGCGCAAGGCCGGCCACACCGTCGACTTCGACGACCGGGCCGTGCCCGTCTTCGGCTCAGTCGCCGACGGCATGCGCGCCACCGGAGCGGACGTCACCGTCGTCTTCGTCCCGCCCGCCTTCGCCAAGGCGGCCGTCGCCGAAGCCACCGACGCCGGCATCGGCCTCGCCGTCGTCATCACCGAGGGCATCCCCGTCCACGACTCCGTCGCCTTCACCGCCTACGCCAAGGACAAGGGCACTCGCATCGTCGGCCCCAACTGCCCGGGGCTCATCACCCCCGGCCAGTCCAACGCGGGCATCATCCCGGCCGACATCACCAAGCCGGGCCGGATCGGCCTGGTCTCCAAGTCCGGCACGCTGACCTACCAGCTCATGTACGAGCTGCGCGACATCGGCTTCTCCACCTGCGTCGGCATCGGCGGCGACCCCGTCGTCGGCACCACGCACATCGACTGCCTCGCCGCCTTCCAGGACGACCCCGACACCGAACTGATCGTCCTGATCGGCGAGATCGGCGGCGACGCGGAGGAACGCGCCGCGGCCTACATCCGCGAGCACGTCACCAAGCCCGTCGTCGGCTACATCGCCGGATTCACCGCACCCGAGGGCAAGACCATGGGGCACGCGGGCGCGATCGTGTCCGGTTCCTCCGGCACGGCCGCCGCGAAGAAGGAGGCCCTGGAGGCGGTCGGGGTGAGCGTGGGCAGCACACCGACCGAGACGGCGAAGCTGGTGCTCGCGCGACTCGAAGACTGATGGCAGGGCCGCGATCGTGCTTGCGCGGCGCGTAGGCCTGGCGGCAAGCCGGGCCGCGATCGTGCTTGCGCGGCGCGTAGGAAAGCCCGTCAGCAGGCCATCAACACCCCTCCCGCCCCCGACTGTGCACCGAGAGCGGAGCAACCCCATGGCACCCACCCTCACCCTCAAGACCGGCACGTCCTGGCCCGACGCGTGGCAGCGCTGCCTCGCCGTCGCTCCCGAGGCCTTCCGTGACGACCGGGTCCTCAACCTCTGGAACGGCGCCTGGCAGGAGGACGGACGGGTTCTGCCCGCCGTCAGCCCGGTCGACGGCAGCCCGATCGCCGGCCCGCCGCGCCTGGACGGAACCACCGCCCACCGGGCCGTGTGCGCCGCACTCGACCAGCACCGCGCCTGGCGGCACCTCCCCCTGGAGGAGCGCCGGGCCCGGGTCGCGGCCACCCTCGACGCCCTCACCGAACACCGCACGCTGCTCGCCCTCCTGCTCGTCTGGGAGATCGGCAAGCCCTGGCGGCTCGCCCAGGCGGACGTGGACCGGGCCATCGACGGGGTCCGCTGGTACGTCGACGGCATCGAACCGATGCTCGCCGGCCGCTCCCCGCTGGACGGCCCGGTATCCAACATCGCCAGCTGGAACTACCCGATGAGCGTGCTCGTTCACGCATTGCTGGTCCAGGCACTGGCAGGCAACGCGGTCATCGCCAAGACCCCGACCGACGGCGGTGTCGCCTGTCTGACCCTGGCCTGTGCCCTCGCCGCCCGCGAGGGAGTTCCCGTGACCCTCGTCAGCGGCAGCGGGGGCGAGCTGTCCCAGGCGCTGGTGCGGGCGCCCGAGATCGGCTGCGTCTCGTTCGTCGGCGGCCGCGACACCGGCGCCGCCGTGGCCACAGCAGTCGCCGACCTCGGCAAACGACACGTACTCGAACAGGAGGGACTCAACACCTGGGGCTTTTGGAACCACTCGGACTGGGACACCTTCACCGCGGTGATCCCCAAGCTCTTCGACTACGGCAAGCAGCGCTGCACGGCGTACCCGCGCTTCGTCGTTCAGCGGCACCTGTTCGACGCGTTCCTGGCGGCGTACCTCCCGGCGGTGCGCACGCTCAGAGTCGGGCATCCGCTCGCCGTGGAGCAGGGCGACGATCCGTACCCGGAGCTGGACTTCGGGCCGGTGATCAACGCGGCCAAGGCGAAGGAGCTGCAGGACCAGGTCGCCGTGGCGATCGAACGCGGCGCCGTACCGCTGCACCGCGCCACACCCGACGACGCCCGCTTCCTGCCCGGCCAGGACACCTCCGCCTACGTCCAGCCGGTCACGCTCCTCAACCCGCCCTCGTCCTCCCCACTGCACCACGCAGAGCCGTTCGGCCCGGTCGACACGATCGTCCTCGTCGATACGGAGGCGGAGCTGCTCGCCGCGATGAACGCCTCCAACGGCGCGCTGGTCTCCACGCTGTCCACGGACGACCGGGCGACGTACGAGCGGCTCGCCCCGCACATCCGCGCGTTCAAGGTCGGCCATGGCACGCCCCGCTCCCGGGGGGATCGCGAGGAGCTGTTCGGCGGGCTCGGCGCGTCCTGGCGCGGCGCGTTCGTCGGCGGCGACCTGCTCGTGCGGGCGGTGACGCGGGGACCGGAGGGGGAGCGGCTGCCGGGGAACTTCCCGGAGTACCAGCTGCTGCCCTGACGAAAGGGGGTGCGCCCGACGCGGGTTCGCCGCGTACCGCCACCAGGGCATCGCTCAGCCGATGCCCTGCCGGTCCGGGCGCAGGGCGAAGTCGCGGTCCGGCGCGGTCACCGCGGCGAGATCGACCGCCTGCCGGAGCAGCTCGCGATGGCGCAGCAGCGGCTCGCGGCGCTCCGGCGGCGCGAGCAGAAGCAGGTCGTCGAGACCGGCCAGCATGCGTCGGGAGACCTGCGGGCTGCCGATGGCGCACCCCCGTGTCTCGGTGAACCCGAGATCCACCAGCTCGGTCCAGCCGGGCACGGGCTGCACCAGCCGCACCGCACCGGCCCTGTCCCGGTGCAGGGCGGCGTCCAGCGGGCGCCTGCTCAACGCGGCCAGGAACTGGACGATGCGGTCCAGCGCCTGGACGGCGGTCGTCGGATCGTTGACAGCGGGGGACAGGCCGCGCAGCGCGATGTCGGACAGTTGCCGCAGCCCGAAACCGAGATCCTGGTGGTAGGTCCGCTCCACCCCCACCGAGATCGCGTAGCGCAGCGCCCTGCGCGGCGGGACCGGCCCGCCGTGCACCGCCAGCACGGGCATGCCGGGCACCACGAAATCCCCGATCCGCGGGATCAGCCGCAGCACGACCCCGTGCTTGCGCGCCGCCCGCACCAAGCGAGCGATGTGCACGTCCCGCAGCACTCCGGCCCGGCCCTCGTGCGGCACCCGCGCGGTCTCCGCACCGAGGACCGGAGCCTCCTGCCCGCCCACCGGCACGGGCATCGAGGCGACCACCCGGAACGACTCCGAGGCGATCCGTGCGATCACATGGCTGATCCGCATCAGACGCAGGGTGGCGTTCACGTACAGCACGAAGAGCAGCAGGCTCAGGGCGACCATGCAGAGGGTGAGGACCGACTGGACCAGAGGCACCGTCGTGACGGCCCGGGGGTCGTCGACGGTGTCGAAGCTCGTCAGGACCAGCAGGGTCAACACGAAGGTCGACAGGAAGACCGCGAAGGTCGCCTTGGTGATCCGGCTCCGCACGAAGAGCCGCACCACGCGCGGGGTGAACTGCCCACTCGCCATCTGCACGGCCACCAGCGAGATGCTGAAGACCACACCGATGAAGGTCATCATCGCCGAGCCGACGGCGCTCACCACGGCCTTGGCGTCCTCCGCGAACCGCAGCAGCTCGCCGAGCATCTCGTAGTCACGCTCCTGCTGGAGCGCGTCCACGATGGCCGTGTCGAGCGCCTCGGCCCCCACCCAGACCACGAAGACACCGACCATCGCCGCGGTGGGGGCGAACCAGAACGTGTCCCGCAGATGCTCCCTGAGCGGCGACAGCGCCCGCGGGCGCCGCCCGGCAGCAGGGCTCTGCGTAACCTTCCAGTCACTCATGGTGCGACCCTAGAGGTATCGGTGCGCGAGGTCCCGGACCCCCGCCAGGCGCACGGAAACGCAGGTGAAAGGCGCTCCGAAAGCTTGGTATGGTTGTCCATGTCGCCGCGGGGAACACCCCTGGCACGGCGGCAGGCACCTGGTCCGGGTGGCGGAATGGCAGACGCGCTAGCTTGAGGTGCTAGTGCCCTTTATCGGGCGTGGGGGTTCAAGTCCCCCCTCGGACACAGACCAGCTCGGGCGGGTCGAGAGCCGCAGCGGCAGCGATCGCCGGGGTGCTCACCGGTGTCA
>NZ_JBEOXI010000234.1:0-12645 GCF_040296465.1 Streptomyces sp. NPDC002130 | reverse complement strand
GGTGCTGACGGGCACCGGCCTGGTGGCGGGGGTGCTCTTCGCGGTCGCGGTGAGCGTGATGCCCGCGCTGGTCGCGATGTCCCCGGAGCGGTACCTTCTTCGGCTCTGCGTCCGTCTTCGCCTCGGTCGCCTCGTCGGCCGGCTCATCGGCCGTGTCCTTCTTGCCGAGGTCGACGGCCTTGTCGTCAGCGGGGGCGTCGGCGGCGGAGTCGCCGGTCTCGGTGAGGGAGGAGGCGTCGTCCGGGACGATGTCGGCGTCGGACTTCAGGTCGTGCTCGACGCCGTGGACGATGCGGTTGTACTCGTCGTCCGTGAGGACGGCGCCGACGGCGTTCTTGGCGAAGAGGAGTTCGACGCCGGGACCGGCGTCGACGAGGACGGTGTCCTCGTTGACCTCCTTGACCGTGGCGTACATGCCCCCGATGGTGCGGATGCCGCTGCCGGGCTGCATTTGGTTCCGCATGTCCACGGCCTGCTGCTGCTTCTTCTTTGCCGATCGGGTCATCAGGAACATGGCCCCGATGAGCACGATGAACGGGAGGAGGGTCAGGAGACTCACGGGTCGGTACTTCCTTCACACGACCGCGCTGTGAGCGGCCAGATGGTTGGGGGTGTGTACGCCGCCGTCAAAGGCGGCATCGGCGGAGTCTAAGCGAGTCCGCGCGCATGGAACAACGCTCAGCATGGCACCGGGGTTCCTGGTCCGGCCAGTGACCTCGCCGCGACCTCGCCGCCCCGGGGCCGTGACGGTCCCGTCACGCCCCGAACAGGTCCTGTTGTCCGTTTCCGGTGGTCTGGGAGCGTGGCGGGGTGAGGCCGAGATGCGCCCATGCGGCGGGCGTGGCGACCCGGCCGCGGGGGGTGCGGGCCAGCAGTCCCTCCCGTACGAGGAAGGGCTCGGCGACCTCCTCCACGGTCTCACGTTCCTCACCCACCGCGACAGCGAGCGTGGAGAGGCCGACCGGGCCGCCGCCGAACAGCTTGAGCAGGGCTTCCAGCACACCCCGGTCGAGGCGGTCGAGGCCGCGCGCGTCCACCTCGTACACCGCGAGGGCGGCCGCCGCGATGTCCCTGGTGATCAGCCCGTCCGCCTTGACCTGCGCATAGTCGCGGACGCGGCGCAGCAGGCGGTTGGCGATACGGGGCGTGCCGCGCGAGCGTCCGGCGATCTCGGCGGCGCCCTCCGGCTGGACCTCGACGTCCAGGAGGCCGGCCGAGCGGTGGATGACCCGCTCCAGTTCGGCCGGTTCGTAGAACTCCATGTGGGCGGTGAAGCCGAAGCGGTCGCGCAGCGGGGGCGGCAGCAGGCCGGCCCGGGTGGTGGCACCGACCAGGGTGAAGGGGGGCAGCTCCAGGGGAATGGCCGTGGCGCCGGGGCCTTTGCCGACGATGACGTCGACGCGGAAGTCCTCCATGGCCATGTACAGCATCTCCTCGGCGGGCCGGGACATGCGGTGGATCTCGTCGAGGAAGAGGACCTCGCCCTCCTGGAGGGAGGAGAGGATCGCGGCGAGGTCGC
Source organism: Streptomyces sp. NPDC002130 (assembly GCF_040296465.1). Lineage (NCBI taxonomy): Bacteria > Bacillati > Actinomycetota > Actinomycetes > Kitasatosporales > Streptomycetaceae > Streptomyces > Streptomyces sp. NPDC002130. Next base: position 11,126 of record NZ_JBEOXI010000234.1, on the reverse strand, counting down.
CGGCGTGCTGGATGGCGGGGCCCGAGGTGATGCGGATCGGGGCGCCCATCTCGGCCGCGATGATCATCGACAGGGTGGTCTTGCCGAGGCCGGGGGCGCCGGAGAGCAGCACGTGGTCGGCCGTGGCCCCGCGCGCGCGTGCCGCGCGCAGCACGAGGTCGAGCTGCTCGCGGACCTTCTCCTGGCCGATGAACTCGTCCAGGTCCTTGGGGCGCAGGGCTGCCTCGACGGCCTGGTCCTCACGGTCGGCGACAGAGTCCACCAGCCGCTCGCCGGCGGTGGTGTCGGTCGTGTCGTCCCAGTTCATAGATGTGCCTCAGAGGGTCGTGGATCAGCGGGCTCGGTTCAGCGTCTGCAGGGCCGCCTTCAGCAGCTGCCCCACCTGGGGCGTGCCCTCGACGGCCTCGGCCTGCGGGGTCACGGCGGCGACGGCCTCGTCGGCCTCCCGGGTCGCGTAGCCGAGGCCGATCAGAGCCGCGTGCAGCTGGTCGCGCCAGCCGGTGCTGACCGGTGCGCCGACGGCGGGTGCGCCGACCGGTGCGCCGAGCCGGTCCTTCAGCTCCAGAAGCAGCTTCTGGGCGCCCTTCTTGCCGATGCCGGGGACGGCGGTGAGGGCCTTCTCGTCGCCGGTGGCGACGGCCCGGCGCAGCGCGTCCGGGGTGTGCACGGCCAGCATCGCCTGGGCGAGTCTCGGTCCCACGCCGCTCGCGGTCTGCAGCAGCTCGAAGACCTGCCGCTCGTCGTCGTCCGCGAAGCCGTACAGGGTCAGCGAGTCCTCCCGTACGACAAGGGAGGTGTGCAGCTTGGCGGGCTGGCCCATGCGGAGCGTGGACAGCGTGTTCGGCGTGCACTGGACGGCCATGCCGACGCCGCCGACCTCGACGACCGCGGTGTCCGGTGCGAGCGCGGCCACTGTGCCGCTGACGAAGGCGATCATGCCGTCCGGCCTTTCGGTGCTTGTGCGGTGTGCAGGGCGACGGCCTGCTGGAGTCGGTTCTGCGCGGGGGCGCGCCAGATGTGGCAGATGGCGAGGGCGAGGGCGTCGGCCGCGTCGGCGGGCTTGGGCGGGGCGCTGAGCCGGAGCAGGCGGGTCACCATGGCGCCCACCTGTGCCTTGTCGGCCCGGCCGCTGCCCGTGACGGCCGCCTTGACCTCGCTCGGGGTGTGCAGCGCCACGGGGATCCCGCGGCGGGCGGCACAGAGCATGGCGACGGCGCTGGCCTGGGCGGTGCCCATCACCGTACGCACGTTGTGCTGGCTGAAGACGCGTTCCACGGCGACGAACTCCGGCCGGTGCTCGTCGAGCCACTGCTCGATGCCCTGCTCGACCGCCACGAGACGGTGGCCGAGGTCGGCGTCGGCGGGCGTGCGGACGACGCCGACGCCCAGCATCGTCAGCGGCCGGCCCGCGACCCCCTCGACGACGCCCACACCACACCGCGTCAGTCCGGGGTCCACCCCGAGTACGCGCACCCGCCCCTCCTTCGATCAGCTACCGCTGGGCGGTACCCCCAGTTCGTGCAGGTTATCGGGTACCGCTGACAATGCGACGGGCCGACGGGTGTGTCCCGTCGGCCCGTTGAGCCCGTGCAGCTCTCGCGGCGTTACGCGTCGACCTTCTCCATGACCTCGTCGCTGACGTCGAAGTTGGCGAAGACGTTCTGCACGTCGTCGCTGTCCTCGAGCGCGTCGATCAGCTTGAAGATCTTCTTGGCGCCCTCCTCGTCCAGCTCGACCTGGACGGACGGCACGAAGCTGGAGTCGGCGGAGTCGTAGTCGATGCCGGCGTCCTGGAGGGCGGTGCGGACCGCGACCAGGTCGGTGGCCTCGCTGATGACCTCGAAGGACTCACCGAGGTCGTTGACCTCCTCGGCGCCCGCGTCCAGGACGGCCGTGAGGACGTCGTCCTCGGTCAGCTCGCCCTTGGGGACGATGACGACGCCCTTGCGGCTGAACATGTACGACACCGAGCCCGGGTCGGCCATCGAGCCGCCGTTGCGGGTCATGGCGACGCGGACGTCGGAGGCCGCGCGGTTGCGGTTGTCGGTGAGGCACTCGATCAGCACGGCCACGCCGTTCGGGCCGTAGCCCTCGTACATGATCGTCTCGTAGTCGGCGCCGCCGGCCTCGAGACCGCCGCCACGCTTGATCGCGGAGTCGATGTTCTTGTTCGGGACCGACTGCTTCTTGGCCTTCTGGACGGCGTCGTAGAGCGTCGGGTTGCCCTCGAGGTCGACGCCGCCCATCCGCGCCGCGACCTCGATGTTCTTGATCAGCTTCGCGAAGAGCTTGCCGCGCTTGGCATCGATGACGGCTTTCTTGTGCTTCGTCGTGGCCCATTTAGAGTGGCCGGACATCTGCCTGTCTCCTTCGCGTAACCCATCTCAGCAACGAACGCAGGAATCCTACAAGGACTCGGCTGTCCGCTTCCCCCGCACCATGTCGACGAACAGGGCGTGGACGCGGTGGTCGCCGGTCAGTTCCGGGTGGAACGACGTGGCCAGCGCGGAGCCCTGGCGGACCGCGACGATGTGGCCGTCGTGCTCGGCGAGCACCTCGGCGCGGGCTCCGACGGACTCCACCCAGGGGGCTCGGATGAAGACGCCCTCCACCGGGTCGCCCTCGACGCCCTTGACGCCGACGGCCGCTTCGAAGGACTCGTTCTGCCGTCCGAAGGCGTTGCGGCGCACGATCATGTCGATGCCGCCGATGGTCTCCTGGCCCGAGCGCGGGTCGAGGATCTTGTCGGCGAGCAGGATCATGCCGGCGCAGGTGCCGTAGACGGGCATGCCGTCCCGCACACGCGCGCGGAGGGGCTCCATCAGGCCGAACAGGACGGCCAGCTTGGAGATGGTGGTGGACTCGCCGCCGGGGAGGACGAGGCCGTCCACCTCGGCGAGCTCTTCGGGGCGCCGCACCGGCCTGGCCACGGCATCGGCCGCGGCCAGGGCGACGAGGTGCTCCCGTACGTCACCCTGGAGGGCCAGGACGCCTATCACGGGGGTGTCGCTCATGGATTCCTGTGCCTTACCAGCCGCGGTTGGCGTAGCGCTCGGCCTCGGGGAGGGTGTCGCAGTTGATGCCGACCATGGCCTCGCCCAGGTTGCGGGAGGCGTCCGCGATGATCTTCGGGTCGTCGTAGAAGGTGGTGGCCTTCACGATGGCGGCGGCGCGCTTGGCGGGGTCGCCGGACTTGAAGATGCCGGAGCCGACGAAGACGCCCTCGGCGCCGAGCTGACGCATCAGGGCCGCGTCGGCCGGGGTGGCGACACCGCCGGCGGAGAACAGCACCACGGGGAGCTTGCCGAGCTCGGAGACTTCCTTGACCAGCTCGTACGGGGCGCGCAGCTCCTTGGCGGCGGCGTACAGCTCGTTGTTGTCGTAGCCGCGCAGGCGGGCGATCTCGTTCTTGATCTGGCGCAGGTGGCGGACGGCCTCGACGACGTTGCCGGTGCCGGCCTCGCCCTTGGAGCGGATCATGGCCGCGCCCTCGGCGATGCGGCGCAGGGCCTCGCCCAGGTTGGTGGCGCCACAGACGAACGGTGTGGTGAAGGCCCACTTGTCGGAGTGGTTGACCTCGTCGGCCGGGGTGAGGACCTCGGACTCGTCGATGTAGTCGACCCCGAGGGACTGCAGGACCTGGGCCTCGACGAAGTGGCCGATGCGGGACTTGGCCATGACCGGGATCGACACGGCCTCGATGATGCCCTCGATCATGTCCGGGTCGGACATGCGGGCCACGCCGCCGTCCTTGCGGATGTCGGCCGGGACCCGCTCCAGGGCCATGACGGCGACGGCGCCCGCGTCCTCGGCGATCTTCGCCTGCTCCGGCGTGACGACGTCCATGATGACGCCGCCCTTGAGCTGCTCGGCCATGCCGCGCTTCACACGGGCGGTACCGGTCTCGGGAGCCTGGTTTTCGGAGATGGACACGGGTGACCTCGCTGAGGGGAAAGGGGGTTTCTGCAGCACTGAGGAAACGTGAGAGAACCAGGCCACAGCAAGGGCCAATGCGAACGCCGTGGATCCTTTTGCGGCGGGCGGCCGGGAAACGCCGGGTGAACGGGGCTCAGGCCGCCCGGTCCACCAGGGCCGCCGGAGGCTCGTCGTCCATTTCGAAGGCCATCGGGAAGGGCGCGTGACCGGCCAGGCGGAACCAGCGCACCTTGCGATGCCGGCGCAGGGCCCGGGCCGCGCGTACGGCGTCGTTGTGGAAGCGCCGGGCCATCGGCACCCTGCGGACGGCCTCGGTGAGTTCCCCGGCCGCCTCCTCTCCCCCGGGCGCCTCCCGCACCGCCTCCACCTGCGGGGCCTCTCCGAAGACGGCCCGCAGCGCCTGGCTCAGTTCGCTCTCGGCGACCTCCCGCTGGTCCTCCTCGGCCTGCCGGGCGGCGTGTGCGGCCTCGTACAGCACGATCGAGGCGGCCGGGTCGAGGACCCCCGAGGTCGCCAGTTCCTGCGCCACCGAGGCCCGGCGCAGCAGCTGCGCGTCCAGGGCGGCCCGGGCGGCGTCGATCCGGGCGTGGAGACGGTCTAGCCGGCCGGCGGTCCAGCTCAGGTAGAGCCCGATCGCGACCAGGGCGACGGCGATCCAGATGAGAGTGGTGGTCACGGGCGGCAAGGCTAGCGGCACGCGCGGTCTCGCCGTTCACCCCGCCCCGCCCGTGGCCGGCCGCCGGCCCGGTGCCGGTCCGGCGTCAGTCCCGGGCGAACCCCAGCCGCCCCCACAGGCCGGTCGTCCGCTCGTCCTCGGCCACCGCCGCCGCTCCTGCCGTGACCGTCTCGTAGACGGACAGGATGTCCGCGCCGACGGTCGACCAGTCGAAGCGCCGTACGTGGGCACTGCCCCGCGCACGCAGCTCCGCCCGCCGCTCCGGGTCGGCCAGGAGCCGTACGGCCGCGTCGGCCAGGGCGTCGGCGTCCTCGTTGGGGAACAGTTCGCCGGCCGCTCCGCGGTCCAGGACCTGGGCGAAGGCGTCCAGGTCGGAGGCGAGCACGGGGGCTCCGGCGGACATGGCCTCGACGAGGATGATGCCGAAGCTCTCGCCGCCGGTGTTGGGCGCGAGGTACAGGTCGACGCTGCGCAGGAAGCGGGCCTTGTCCTCGTCGCTGACCATGCCGAGGAACTCGACGCGCGAGCGCAGCTCGGCCGGCAGGGACTCCACGGCCTCCTCCTCGTCACCGCGCCCGGCGACCAGCAGCCGGGTCTGCGGGCGCGCGGCGAGGATCTTCGGCAGGGCCTTCATCAGCACCGGGAGTCCCTTGCGGGGCTCGTCGATGCGCCCGATGAAACCGATGGTGTCGCCCTGCCACTCGGCCTTGGGCTCGGCCTCGGCGAAGAAGTCGACGTCGACGCCGTTGGGGATGACGACCGCGTCGCCGCCGAGGTGCTCCACCAGCGTGCGGCGGGCGTACTCGCTCACCGCGATGCGGGCGCTGATCTTCTCCAGGGCGGCCTGGAGGATCGAGTACGCGGCGATCATCGCGCGGGAGCGCGGGTTGGACGTGTGGAACGTGGCGACGATCGGCCCCTGGGCTGCCCAGCAGGTCAGCAGGCCCAGCGACGGCGAGGTCGGCTCGTGGATGTGGATCACGTCGAACGCGCCGTCGTGCAGCCAGCGACGCACCCGGGCGGCGCTCAGGAAGCCGAAGTTCAGCCGGGCCACCGACCCGTTGTACGGCACCGGCACCGCGCGTCCGGCCGAGACCACGTACGGCGGCAGCGGGGTGTCGTCGTCGGCCGGGGCCAGGACGGACACCTCGTGGCCGAGGCGGATGAAGTACTCGGCGAGGTCACGGATGTGGAACTGCACGCCGCCCGGTACGTCCCAGGAGTACGGGCAGACGATACCGATTCTCACGGGCGCCCCTTCGTGGGGTCGAGGTCCGCGAGCCACAGGCGCTGCAGCATGTGCCAGTCCTCCGGATGGTCGGCGATCCCCGTGGCGAAGGCGTCGGCCAGCGCCTGTGTCATGACGGACGTCTTCTCGGCGCGGGTGCCCGTCTCGGGGACCTCGACGGGCGGGTGGACGCGGCCCCGCATCACGGGCGAGTCGTCGTACCAGAGCGTGACGGGCAGCAGCAGGGCGCCGGTCTGCTGGGCGAGCAGGGCGGGTCCGGCCGGCATCCGGGCGGTGTCGCCGAAGAAGTCCACCTCGACGCCGGAGGCGGACAGGTCGCGGTCGGCGACCAGGCAGACCAGGCCGCCGTCGCGCAGCCGGCGGGGGGCCCGCAAGCGCACGGGTGTTAGCTAGTGACCGGAACTCACCCGGGGTGCCGGCCACGGTGACCGGGCGGAGTGCGCGGTCCGCCGGGTAGACGTAGAGACCGTGCTTGCAAGGCCGGTACGACCACCCTGCGGTAGCGATCGCCTTGATCACGGTGTCCCATTCACGGCTGCGTTTGGTCATCGCTGTTCTCCCCGTTCGTCCTCGTCGCCCATGCAGGAAAGGACGAGTGAGGGTTCGATTGAGGTTCGCGGACCGCGCGGGGTGATCCGTCTGCGGGAACCTCGGTCAGGCGATGCCGACGGACTCCCGCTGCCGGAGGCAGCCTCTGACACAGATCGCACCAAGGCGCGCAACGGGTGTCGCTCAGCGCAGGATGCGCACGGATCGGTGTTCATGACGGCGGTGGGCTTCCCGCTGCGCGAACCGCACGGCACCGTCACTCGTCACCACTGCATGTACGGCCCGCCAACAGCAGGCCCCACCGGCAGGAGAGACCATGACCACCACCGCCACCGCACAGACCGCGGCACCCACCCTGTGGGCCACCATCGTCAAGCGGATCACCCTCGCCACCATCGCCGTCGCGGTGCTACTCGGCGCCACCCTCGCCGCCACCGGCACCGCCTCGGCGGCGACCCCCCGCTGCGGTGACGGCCGCTGCGTCATCTACCTCGACAAGCAGGAGACCCGAGACTTGGGCAACGGCCGCGCCCCGAAGCTCCCCGGTGGCCTGCCCTGGCAGATCAACGTCAGCTACACCGCGCTGGCCAAGGGCCACCAGCTGATCGCCCGCCAGTACGCCAACCGCGGCTGGTGCTCCGCGTTTCTGATGTCCGTCCGCCCCTGGGAGAACCAGGGTTACACCGGCTACAAGTGCTGACCCGGCAGTAAGACCCCCGGACGCCGGGGCCGGTCGCACTCTGTTGCGGGGTGCGACCGGCCCGGGCCGTGCACCGGTCCGCCCGTGCTGCACACCGCAGCAACCGCTCTTACGCACCATCCCCGTCGCGAACCCGAACGTGGCATCAGTCGTCAATACCTGGAGAGCCAGGGGCAGTGCCGGTGAATCGGCATGCACACGGCGAACCGAGTTCATAATTCATCCGTCACTACTGACACACCACGCAAGCGACCGACATCGAACACAGACCCCGCAGAAACAGCGTGGGCGTACGGAGGAGCGGATACATGGACGACCCCCATCAGCCAGACCCGACGTCAGGTTTCCCCCGAGTGCTTCCCCGGACGGGGAAGCATTCGCAGATCGACCGCGCCTACATCGAACTCGTCGGAGAGCCGCAGAGGGACCTCCTCGCCTTCGCGATGACGCACGCGCTCAAGCTGACCCGCGGCAACCGGGCCGACGCCGAGGACCTCGCCCAGGACGCATACGTAAAGCTCATCGGATACACCTTCACCCGACCGGTCAACGGACGGGCCTTCCTCACGCGCGTGCTGACCAATCGGCACATCGACCTGTATCGGCGGCGGCAGACACAGAAGGCTGTTCTGGGGGTCAACACCGGCTTCGAAATCGCCCTCGACGACCTCTCGTCCGACCACGTCACCCGCGACGTCGCCGAGGGAGTGGTGTTCTCCACCGAGATCCGTGTCCACATCGGAGTCGTGATCGACTCCTACCCCGACGCTGAACAGCGCCCCCACCTGTGGGCCCTGCTTGACCTCGACGACGGTGACCTCCGGCCCCTCGAGCAGGTCGCCGCCGTTACCGGATTGAGCCTGTCAAAGGTCAAGAAGCTCAGCTCGTGGCTCAAGACCCGACTGCAGGCCGCCTTGGCTGAGCTGGCCCCGAATCGACCGTCGACCGCACCCGACGCCCCCACCCTCTAAAAAGTAGGAAGAGACAACGATGACGAACTTCGACAACGACCCCGGACGTCTGGCTGCCGAGGCCGAGGCGTTGCTGGCGCTGATCGACGCCGAGCTGCACGCCGACGACCCCGACCACACTCTGATGCCTTCCGACGAGGAACTGCTGGCGATGACCGAGCGAGCTTTCACCCGGGCCAGCGCGATCGTCGAGGCACAGGAGGCCATCGGGGACGCCCGGATCGACGACGACACCCTCGCCGATGTCCTGGCGACCTGGACCGCCGAACTTGGACTGGTGTCCTCGACCCGCGCGGCCGCGACCGCCGACGAGGGCCGGCTATGGAAGGTGCGGGTGACCGACCCCGACCTGGTCACCGCGATCCTCGGCGTCGACGCGGTCGGCCCACTGTCGCTGACTGTATCCGATACCCCGGTGGCGGACGGGACCGCGGTGAGCGTGACGTTGCCGCTGCGCAGCACCCCTGACCCAGGTATCACGCTCCTCGCGGTGATCGACTACGGCGACGGTGCCCGCATCCGGATTCCGCTGTACCAGGTCGATCGTGGTGAGGCCGCCGCGCAGATGGGTCTGGCCGAGCTGTCCGGCAAGGCGATCCTGCCTGCGAGCATCGAAGCCACCCACCCGGTGCTCACCCTCTCGGTGCTGGCCGGCCCCGCGTGAGCATCGACGCCGCGCCTGGCGCCACCTGGGGGGAGGTACTCGACCAGGCCCGCACGGGCACCGATCCCGACCGCGCCGAATCCCTGCTGACCGCGATCATCGCCGCGGCCCTGGCACTGTCCCCGGAGTCGATCCACGAACGTCGCGTCGGCGGGTTCCCGCCCGGCGTCCCGAGTAAGAGCATCGTCCGCTCCGCCGCACAACTGCTGCTCGACCTCACCTCCGTGTCCCACACGGCGCGATCGCACGTGCGACGGGCGCTGGCGTGGACGCAACTCCTGCGATTCCCGCAGCAGAAGGTGGTCACCGCTGTCGCGCCCGGAGGTGAAATCATCCAGGCTGTCGAAAACTGCCGGCATGCACTCACCGAACTCGGCGACCACGGCGACCCTGTCGATCGGGCCATCGTGGAAATCCAACTCGCCCGATACCTCCGCAGGGTGAATCAGCCGCACGACGCCATCGCTGCCCTGACACACATTCAGCCGGGTGACCGCCAGATCGTCGGCGACGAGGTACGACCTCGAATCCTCCGCGAAGCACCGTTTCTGGGTGACTTCCTCGTCGAGAAGATCGGATTCAAACGCGCAGAGTTGCTCTGCAACGCGTACCGCGACGTCAGCCTCGTCGAGCATTCGATGCGGCAGGTCGAGATTGCCCGCGAACACGCCCGCCGATACGCCGATGCCGACCCAACCAATTTCACCTATACCTGGCTGTTGGAAGGGCATCTGCACCGCCGCAGTCGAGACGTGCACGCCGTACTGCGGATGGAGAAGAAGTCCAGGGACCTGGCGGCGCAGTACCCGCAGTCCTCGACTGCCCGGCGTCATGCCAATACCCAGGCGAGCGCGAACGCGGACCTGTTCCAGGACTTCAGCCGAGCACAGGAGTTCCGCTATCAACGGCTGCAGAACCGTCTGAAGGACGATCTCGGGATAATGTTCGAGGGGCAGCCGTCGATCGAGGAATTGATGGGTTGCGTGGCGCACTACCGTCAGCTCAACTCGAAGGCCGCGATCACCTGGCTGGGGAACATTGCCTGGGCCATCACCTCCGGCTACGTCCGATCGGGTGACACCGCCGTGGATCCACAGATCAGGGCCTACGCGGAAGGCCTCCTGGATGTGGCGGAAGCGGCGTGGGATGGTTTCGCCGGAAATGGTGTCAGCTCGCTTCTCTACGGTCGAGCACGGTTGGCCTTGATGTCGGGTGACGCCCCGACCGTCGAGTTGACCACGGACCTGCTGACCGCGAGCCGCAATGCCTACCAATGGGCAACGGCCCAGAATGCGCTCACCTCCGCAGTCCGGCATGGGGTGGCCGGCAGCGACGAGGTACGTCATCGCCTCGACGAACGGCTCGCCGAGTTCGATCTAGGAACGAGTTACGTCGCCCACGCGAAAACCCTTGGCCTGTCAGCGGAGTGGTGGTGGCGCGCCGCCGCCACAGGCATCGACATCGACTGGGTGCGGGTCGAGACCGAAGCCCTCACCGCCACGGAGATGCTACGTATCGAGGGAGTGAGCCTGGCCCCGGAATCGGAGGCGACCGCGTGGATGGCCGCTGCCCGCGCGGTGGCCGAGACCACACCGGATGAACAGACCGAACGATTGCGACGGCTTCTACGCGGGATCGGGTGCGTCACCGAACTGATGCTCACCATCGCCACCACCATCGACCGCCGCCGGATCGCGGAAAAGTTCGCCGCCTTGTTCACCGACGCGGCTGATCTGGCTGTCACCCTGGGCGATCACGAGGCGGCCGACCTGATCATGGAAGCCGTCCGGCGGGACCGGGTGGGCCTGCTTCTGGCCGAGTTGGCCCGCAACCGCGACGTCGACACCAACATCCGGGCCGCGGCACTGGCCGTGCAGGACGCCGGCTCTGCCACCGTCGACTTGAGCGGCACGAACCCCGACGAGGACACCAAAGGGAAGGAGAACGGGCGAGGGCTGCGGGGCCGATCCAACGAGATCGCCGTCGATCGGGCCGCCGCAGTCAAGGCCGCCGAATCGGTCCTCGGCCCCCTGTCGGCTCTGGCCGACTCGTCCCATCTCTACACCGCCACCGCCACCGCTGTTCTTGACCGCCGTGGCCTGACCGCCGTCCCCACCGCCGTCCTCCAGCTCCTCCCGCTGTCTCGCGGTACCGACGCAGTCGGCTCCGGCGGTGAGTGGGTGCCGTTACTGCGAAGGGTCACCATCTCCATTTCCGGAAGGCCCACGGAGCAGTTCACCGATCGAGTCGAGGTCGCCCGGCTGACCCTCGACCTGCATCCCGGCGACGACGACACGTTCGAATGGCGGGAGAACTACACCCCTCCCCCGCACCGCCGTCGCCCCATGCCCGAGCTGGAGCAGCGCGGCCTCCGTCGCCCG
>NZ_JBEOXI010000233.1:0-12710 GCF_040296465.1 Streptomyces sp. NPDC002130 | reverse complement strand
CCCTTCATCGTCTTCGACGACGCGGACCTGGACGTGGCCGTGGACGGGGCGATGGTCGCCAAGATGCGCAACATGGGCGAGGCGTGCACGGCCGCGAACCGCTTCTTCGTGCACCGGTCGGTGGCTGAGGAGTTCGGGCGCCGGCTGGCCGAGCGGATGGGCGCGCTGGTCGTCGGTCCGGGCACCCGGGACGGCGTCGACGTCGGCCCGCTGATCGACGCCGCCGGACGCGCCAAGGTCGCGGACCTCGTCGCGGACGCGGTGGAGCGCGGGGCGCAGGTGCTGGTCGGCGGCCGCACGCCGGAAGGGCCCGGCAACTTCTACCCGCCGACCGTGCTGGCCGACGTCGATCCCGGAAGCCGCCTGATGGACACGGAGATCTTCGGCCCGGTCGCCGCGATCCTCACCTTCGACGACGAGGACGAGGTGATCCGCCGCGCCAACGACACCCCCTGGGGCCTGGTCGGCTACGTCTTCACCGAGGGCCTGGACCGTGCCCTGCGGGTGAGCGAGCGGCTGGAGGTGGGCATGGTGGGGCTGAACACGGGTCTCGTGTCCAACCCCGCCGCACCCTTCGGCGGCGTCAAGCAGTCCGGGCTCGGGCGTGAAGGCGGCCGCGTCGGGATCGACGAGTTCCTGGAGTACCAGTACCTCGCGGTGCCCGTGCGATGAGGGCGGGGCCCGCGCGGCGACGAGGCGGTCGAGGTGCGTCGAGGCTTCCTATGGTTCGGGTGAGGCTTGAGTGGCCTGGGGAAAGCCCAGCTGGTCGAGCAGCGTGCTGAAGAGGCCTTCTGCGAAGGTCTCGTGTGAGCGAAGCAGTTCTTCAAGCCCGGCTCTCTCCGGCGTGACGGGGATGCCGGCGGCTGCGGCCCAGGCAACGGCGCCCTCGGCGTGGGTGGGTATCTCGGCGTCGAGCTCGGCGCGCTTGTGTCTGACGGCTTCGTGGAATTCAGGCGTTTCCAGCCACAGGAGTTGATCTTCGAGGTCTTCGGGTTCCTCGGCCAGAAGCCTGGCGGCGATGTCGAGGTTGAGCCATGCCTGCCAGCGCTGTCCGGTGGTGTCCAGCCCGGTCACGAGAGCGAGGGAACTGTCGGAGACGTCGGCGACGCAGGCCGGTGCCCTGCTCCACTCGACCAGGGCGGGCAGGTCCGCGTCGTCCCATGTCCCGTAATCGATCTGAAGTGTCTGCCAGCCGCCCGCCCGAGACTCCCAGGTGTGCACGGTCGCCTTGAGTTCCTCGTGGAGGCTGTCGAACACGGGAGCCTCCAGCAGGGGGCGGTCGCTGCGAGCAAAGACCAGGTGGCCCGTGAATCCCACGGCAGTTCCTCCTTCGAGACGGTGAGCGCACTTTATGGGCTGCCGCTGACACACCCTGGCCGACGGGTTCTGAGGATGCGATCATCGGCGAGTCATGTTCATTCGCCCGTGAGGTGATTTCTTGAGGAAGGTGGCACTGCGTCCTTACGCACTGTTGCCTCGGCAGTACGACCACCAGAAGGTACTGGCGACCACCGTGGACGCCTGGGGCCGGGCCCTCTGGTTGATCTGCCTGGATGCGGAACTCCGCCCACGTTCGTTCGGCAGGCCCTCCCCCCAGCCCCGCAGCTGTCCGTATGACGCGCTACTGGTCATCGACGACGGCGGCGCAGTCCGCGAACAGTTCCTGCGGGATGTGAGCCTGTCGGTGACCCATCTCGACGCGCTCCCCAACGGCCGGTTCGTCGTGCAGGGCTACGGTGCTGCCGGAGACCGGAACGCCCAGATCTACGGGACGGACGGGCGCCGCCGCCGCAGCTTCGCGATGGGGCGTGCGGTCGAGTACCTGATGGCAGATCGGCGGCACCATGTATGGAGTGCCTACGGCGACGAAGGCGTCTACAGCGACCCGATCAGCGCCGCCGGCCTGGTGCGCTGGGACAGCGGGGGTAACCACCTCTGGGGGTACTCGCCTCCGAAGGATGTCGAATACATCGACACTGTCTACGCCTTCAACGTCGACGACGGTGTCGCGTGGGCCGACTACTATCCGTCCTTCCCGCTGCTCGAGGTCCGGACCAACGGCGTCGTTGTGCTGCGGAGGACTCCTGTGGTCGCTCCCGCGGGTATGGCCGTGCACGGCGAACACATCACGATGCTGGGGGGCAACCGTCAGTCAGACCGCCTGCACTGCTGCCGCCTGACGGAGAGTGAGGCCCTGCTGGTCGAGGAAGCCTGTCTCACTCTCCCCAACGGGGCACCGCTCAAGCGGTACGCACGCCCCGTAGGACGAGGCCGTCATCTGTACCTGCGTGGTTCATCAACCAGACAGTGGTACGTGATGACGGGTGTCTAGGCCGCCTCAGTCCTCGACACCGGCATCAAGGATCCATGCACATGATCGTAGAAGGCCACACGGCCACACGGCGCGGGTGTCGCCCGCGCTACACGCGGGGCCACCTCGACCGGACACAGACCTCCTTGACACCCAGCGGGTGAGCTGACGGAGGGCCCACCCGCCTCGTCACCTCCCGTGGTTGCTGCCTGGTCAGTAAGACTGCCGTTTGGTGTCGTAGCGCTGGGCGAGCCGGGCGAGGGCCACCGCGCCGAGCAGCAGGCCGAAGTCGCGCAGCGCGACGTCGTAGTAACCGGGGATGGTCAGCAGGTTGACGATGATCCCGGCGAGCCATCCGGCCACCAGCCAACCGCCGAAGCGCGGGGCGAGCGCGACGACGAGGCCCGCAACGATCTCGATCACTCCGACCGCGTACATGGCCGCCTGGGCACTGCCCGGAACGATGTCGTTGATCCACGGGGCGAGGTAGGTGGGCCAGTCCACGAGCAGGTTGGCGAACTTGTCCAGCCCGAACAGGATCGGCGCCACGGTGAACCCGGTGCGCAGGATGACGAACGCCTGGTAGCCGGGATCGCTGAGCGCGGGCCGCCGGGAGGCGGTGGATGTGGTGGTTGTGGTTGCGGACGACATGACGCCCTCCTTCTATCGACAACTCTCATTAACGATAGAAGCGCGAAAACCTTCTTTAGTCAATCGCTGTTGGTTTTACACTGGTGTCCGTGGACCCCTCGAAGGAAGTACTCCGCCCTGACGTTTCCGCCGTCGCCGCTCTCGACGAGCCGACCCGCAGGCGGCTCTACGACCACGTCGTGCGTCAGCCGGAACCGGTCAGCCGCGACGAAGCCGCCGAGGCCCTCGGCCTTGCCCGGCAGACGGCGGCCTTCCACCTGGACCGGCTGGCCGACGCGACGCTGCTCGACGTCGTCTACGAGCGGCGCAGCGGCCGCACCGGACCCGGGGCGGGCCGGCCCGCCAAGCTCTACAAGCGGTCCGCCGAACAGGTCACCGTCAGCCTCCCGGAGCGGCACTACGAGCTGGCCGGACGGCTCCTCGCCCAGGCGCTGGAGGAATCCGAACTTACCGGTGAGCCGGTTCGTTCGGTTCTGCACCGAAAGGCCCACGGGCTGGGTGCGCAACTCGCCGGTCCGGGCCAGGCAGATGTGTTCGCCGTGCTGGAAGAGAACGGCTTCGAACCCCGCAATGACGGTGATGCCATCGTCCTGGGCAACTGTCCCTTCCACGCGCTCGCCCGCGAGCACACCCAGACGGTGTGCGGCATGAACCTCCACCTGCTCCGCGGCCTGCTGGACGGGCTCGCCGAAAGCGGCCTCCAGGCATGCCTGGCGCCCAGCCCCGGTCACTGCTGCGTCCGTCTGGAGCCGGACTCCTCACCGTCCAGCAGCGTGCGCCCGTCGTGAGGACACCATCACGTCGCCCCTGACCAGCAAGGTGCGGGAGTCCGCGAGGGAATCGAGTCGTCACCCTGTTCCGCCTGTCGCAGTGCAATGATCACGGCGGGGCTCTGCCGCAGTGAATCCGGCCTTTACTGCGCAGACCATGAGACTGCTTGACTCTCCCACGAAGGGAGAGTCGAAGGTGGAGCACATGCGCATGGACGATGCGTCGCGGCCTACGTGGAGCATCGGGGCCGTGGCGCGGCAGACCGGGTTGCCGGTGAAAGTGGTCAGACACTGGTCGGATGCGGGTCGAAGCGTGGTTGGAACTGGGTGAGCTGGTCGCCGACGGGGAGCTGCGTCCCGCCATGCGGCGCCTCGCGGAGTACGCCGCCCGCCATGGGCAGGGAGCGCAGGACCCCTCCGTGGCGGAGGAGATGCGCGCACTCACCGACGCCTGGACCGCACGCGTCCGCACGGCGATGCGGGCCGGCACCGCAGCGGACTCCCCGGCTGCCGACCAGGTCGTCGCGGACATCGTCGCCGCGTGGCTGCCCAGCCGCGCGAACACCGACCCCGCCGTGACCTCCGACGGCGCCGAGGCACGCAAACGCTTGAACGAGCAGCTCACCGCTGCGGCCGAGCCCGCCGTCGAGCGCTTCTGGCAACTGCTGTGCGTCCTCGGTGGCCGCCCCGCACCCGCCGGGATCACCGAGGAGGGGCAATGGCTGACCACCGCGCCGCGTGCCAACCCCGCGCCCGGCGCGCGCAACGCCCGGCTCGAAGCCCTGTACGCGGATGACACCGACCCCTGGCGGTGTTCTGGACGCTTTCACGCGTGTCCAGGACACCGTCGGCGCGCTCGTGCGCGCAACGGCGCATGACCAGTTCGGCCTGCCGACTCCCTGCCAGGACTGGACCGTACGGGATCTGCTCGACCATCTGGTGTGGGAGAACATCATCTGGGGCGGCCTGGCTCAGGGCACACCTCCCACTGGGGGCCACACCGAGAACCACCTTGGTGACAACCACATCGCTGCCTTCGAGGCCGCCGCCTCCCAGGCTCGCGATGCCTTCCGGCAACCGGGCATGGTGGATCGCTCCTTCGGCCCCGCCCCCGGCCGTCGGGTGGTCGAGCAACTGCTCGTCGAGCTGCTCGTGCATGGCTGGGACCTCGCGACCGCGCTCGGCCGCGACCGCGACCTGGAGCCCGACATCGCGCGCGCCGCCCTGCCTGTCGTCCGGGAGATCTACGGCGACCTGCCGCGCACCGCCGGCGGATCCATCGCCGCGGCGCAGCCCGCACCCGAGCACGCCCCGGCCCTTGATCATGTAGCGGGCCGGGAGGGTCACGGCGGCGTGAGCGGATCCCTCTTTGACCGTCGGTCCATGGCGTGGACGCACCAGCCGTCGTGATCTTGATTCTGGGACGATGCCTGCATGACTGATGGGATACGGGATGTGTATCTGCAGGCGGCCGAGAGGGCCCTGGGCCTGCTGGCCGGCGAGCAGGTAGCGCGCTGCTGGAAAGCCGAGTCCGTGCTCCTCGGGATGTCTGTGGGCGGGCTGGCTGGTCACCTCGCTCGGAGCGTCCTGCAGGTTGAGTGGTTCCTCGATGGTCAGGTGCTCGGCGCAGAACCGGTGTCGCCGGTGCGGTACTACGCTCGACTCGTCGGCACCGCGGCGCCGGAATCGGCGCTGAATGTCGGGGTGCGTACCCGCAGCGAGGAAACCGCCGCCGCTGGGCCGGCTGCCGTGGCTGAGCAGACACGGGTGGCGTGGGAGCGGCTGACGCAACGGCTCAGCGCCGAGCCGGCCGATCGACGGGTGGAGGTTCTTCACCGGCCGGGAGAAGAGATGCTGCTCGATGGCTACCTACAGACTCGTTGTGTCGAGTTGGCGGTGCACATCGAAGACCTCGCACTCAGCGTGGGCAGTGATTGCCGGGCGCCCGACGCTGCGGTCGCCATCGCGGTTGACGTCCTCGTCGCGGCCGCCCGGGACCGGCACGGGGACAGGGCCGTGTTGCATGCGCTGGCCAGGCGCGAGCGCGACGTTGACCAGGTCCTGCGGGTGCTGTAGTTCGCCTTGCGGTGCCGCACGTCCTGAGCCCATGCGAGGGTTCGAGGATTCTCCACGACGTGGCGTCGGCGGAGTCGCAACCACGACCGGGTGAGACGGCCCCTGACCAGGTGATTGGTGAGGGGCCTTCGTCTTACGCGGCTTGTGCTCAGCCCCGTGGTTCCCCGACCCCGCTGAATCGGACACGGCAGCTACAGGCCCCAAGGGCCGGCGACGGGGCCGACAGCGGTGGCAACTTCCCGCGTCCGCATCACCGCCACCGACAGCACAGCTGTCTCACGATCACCGCAGCTTCCTTGTCCACGACCAGGAGTCCGAACCGCTGGCCGGGGCGTGGAGGCACACCGTGACCGACACCCCGGCCGGTTTCACGTCAGGAACAAACCCCGACGACCTGCTCCGGGAGCGAGCGTATGAAGGTATGAATGAGTCTTCATGTGTTCCTGTATGGTGGGTGGCCAAGCGACCCCGCCAGAAGGACCCCTGATGACCTCCACGCTCGCGCCTCAGCCGGTCGAACGGGCGAAGCCCGCACGCGCCGGAGCGGTGGCCCGGCGGCGTACCCGTGTCCTCGCGCTCCCCGAGGCGCGCTGGGCCGCCGCGGCCACCGCCCTCTTCCTGCTCGCGCTGCCCCTGCAGTTGACCGGCGCCCCGGCCTGGGCGTGGGGGCCGCTGTACGCCCTGTCGTACGTCACGGGGGGCTGGGAACCGGGGTGGGAGGGGCTCAAGGCGCTGAAGGACCGCACCCTCGACGTCGACCTGCTGATGGTCGTCGCCGCACTGGGCGCGGCCGCGATCGGGCAGGTCATGGACGGTGCCCTGCTCATCGTCATCTTCGCCACCTCGGGCGCGTTGGAGGCCCTGGCCACGGCCCGCACCGCCGACTCCGTACGCGGCCTGCTCGACCTGGCCCCCGCCACCGCCACCCGGCTGAGCCCGGACGGCGCTGAGCAGGCCGTCCCCGTCGAGGAGCTGGAGGTCGGCGACACCGTCCTCGTGCGCCCCGGGGAGCGTGTCGGCGCCGACGGCCGGGTGCTGGACGGGGCGAGCGAGGTGGATCAGGCGACCATCACCGGCGAGCCGCTGCCCGTGGCGAAGGAGCCCGGCGACGAGGTCTTCGCGGGCACCCTCAACGGCACCGGCGCCCTGCGGATCCGGGTCGAACGCGACGCGTCCGACTCGGTGATCGCCCGGATCGTCCGCATGGTGCAGGAGGCGTCCGAGACGAAGGCGCCCACGCAACTGTTCATCGAGAAGGTCGAACAGCGCTACTCGCTGGGCATGGTGGCCGCGACCCTGGCCGTCTTCCTGGTCCCGCTCGCCTTCGGGGCCCAGCTCACCGACGCACTGCTGCGCGCCATGACCTTCATGATCGTGGCCTCTCCGTGTGCGGTCGTACTGGCCACCATGCCGCCCCTGCTGTCGGCCATCGCCAACGCCGGACGGCACGGCGTGCTGGTGAAGTCGGCCGTGGTGATGGAGCGGCTCGGCCAGGTGGACGCCGTGGCCCTGGACAAGACCGGCACGCTCACCGAGGGCAGCCCCCGTGTCACCGACGTCCGGCCGCTGCCCGGATGCGGCCTGGACGAGGCGGAGTTGCTGACGCTGGCGGCAGCCGCCGAGCGGCCCAGTGAGCATCCGCTGGCCCGGGCGGTCGTGGACGCGGCCCGCGAGCGCGGCCTCGTCCTGCCCGACGCGCAGGACTTCACCTCCGCGCCCGGCGTGGGAGTCACCGCCGTCGTCGGCGGCCGTACGGTCGAGGTCGGCGCACCGGCCCGGCTGGCGGACGACGCCGTGGGCACGGCCGCGGAACTGGAGGAGTCCGGCCGCACCGCCGTCCTGGTCGTCGTCGACGGCACCCCCGCCGGACTGCTCGGCATCGCCGACCGGCTGCGCCCGGACGCCGCCGCCACGGTCGCCTCCCTCGCCCGGCTCACCGGCAGCGCGCCGGTGCTCCTCACCGGCGACAACCCCCGCGCCGCCGCGCACCTCGCGGCGGAAGCCGGCATCGACGACGTGCGCGCCGAACTGCTGCCGCAGGACAAGCTGGCGGCCGTCAAGGAGATGGAGAGCGCGGGCCGCAAGGTCCTGGTCGTCGGCGACGGCGTCAACGACGCTCCCGCGCTGGCCGCCGCGCACACCGGCATCGCCATGGGCCGGGCCGGCTCCGACCTGGCCCTGGAGACCGCGGACGCCGTCATCGTGCGCGACGAACTCGCCGCGGTTCCCGCCACGATCGCCCTGTCCCGCCGCGCCCGCCGCCTCGTCGTGCAGAACCTCGTGATCGCCGGGGTGTTCATCACCGGCCTCGTCGTCTGGGACCTGGCCGGTGACCTGCCGCTGCCGCTGGGCGTCGCGGGCCACGAGGGCTCGACGGTCCTGGTCGGCCTGAACGGGCTGCGGCTGCTGAGGGAGGGCGCCTGGCAGCGGGCCGCCGCCGGGGGAGACGGCTGACGAAAGCGAGTCAGCGCTCCGGCGGGGGAGCGCTGCTCGCCCGCACCACGAGGTCCACGGGCACGAGGGTGTCGACGCGGGGCCGCTCGCCCGGGCCGTCGATGCGGTCGACGAGGAGCCGCAGCGAACGGGTGCCGATCTCCGCGAAGTCGGTGCGGACGGTGGTCAGCGGCGGCAGGAAATGCGCGGCCTCGGGGATGTCGTCGTAACCGACGACGCTGACGTCCCCGGGGACGGACCGCCCGCACTCGTGCAGGGCGTGCAGCAGGCCGAGCGCCATCTGGTCGTTGGAGGCGAACACCGCCGTCACCTCCGGGCGCCGGGCCAGCCGACGGCCCAGGTCGTAGCCGGAGCCCGCGCTCCAGTCCCCGACGAGGGGGTCCGGAACGGTGGCACCGGCCGCCCGGAGCGTCGCCTGCCAGCTCGTCAGCCGGTGGTCGGCGGAGGTCCAGCCCGTGGGGCCCGCGACGTGCCACACGGTGGCGTGGCCGAGGCCGAGGAGATGCTCGGTGGCCTTGCGGGCGCCGGTGCGGGAATCGCCGGTGACCAGGGACGTCTCGTCGTCGAGCGCGTTCTCCAGCACCACCAGGGGAGTGCCCAGATCGGTCGCCTCCGCCAGTGCCCGGCCCACCCACAACTGGGGGGCGATCGCGATCACGCCGTCCGCGCCCTCGGCCGACAGCCGGTTCACGGCCTCGACGACGGTGTCGTGGTCGGCGGTGTCGAGGGCGATGGAGCTGACGAGGTAACCGGCCTCCTGGGCCGCCGTGTTGATCGCCATGAGAATCGAGGCGGGCCCGTACCGCGCGGCGTCGAAGGAGATGACCCCGAGCATCCGGGTCCTGCCGCTCGCCAGGGACCGCGCACTGCGGCTGGGCCGGTAGCCGAGGGTGCGCATGGCGGCCAGGACCGCCTCGCGGGTCTCCGTCCGGACGGCCGGATGGTCGTTGAGCACCCGCGAGACCGTCTGCTTGGAGACCCCGGCCATCCGGGCCACGTCGGCCATCACCGGCCGCGCCCCCGCGAAGTTGCGCCTGCTGCGAACCTTGGCAACAGGGCCTTCGGGGGCGCTCGGTGTCATGGCGGATGATTCCTCGATGTCGGCACGGCGGTCCTGAACCCGCCCGGCAGGAGCACAGCATAGGCCGGGCGGTACCCGCGGGGTCCTCGGCCGGGCCGAATCGTCCGGCGGCGGGCGAGGGACCGCTCGGCGTGCCTCACCAGGTGTTCTCCGGGCCGAGGTCGGGGGTGTCGGTGAGCCGGGCGCGGGCGGCCGTCGTGCCGTGCAGCTCCAGCAGGACGAGGTCGTTGGTGCCCGGGCGCAGGACCGGGGCCGGCACGTACAGCGTGCGCTGCGGGCCGCGGTTCCAGTAGCGGCCCAGGTGGAAGCCGTTCACCCAGGCCTGTCCCTTCGACCAGCCGGGCAGGGAGAGGAAGGCGTCGGCGGGGGTGTCGACGTCGAAGGTGCCGCGGTGGAAGGCCGGCACGGTGACCGGAGCCTCTCCGGCCGGGACGAACGGCACCGCGTCCAGGTCGCCGAGCGGCAGCGGATGGCAGTCCCAGCCCGTCAGGTGCGTGCCGTTGAGGGACACGGGTCCCAGCAGGCCCTTGGGCGCGCCGATGCGGGGGCCGTAGTTGACGCCGCCCATGTTCTCGACGAGCACCTCCAGCGTCGCCCCGGGGCGCGGCACCCGCACGGGCAGCGACTCGTCGTGGCGTTCGCTCTCCAGCACGCCCGCCGGCGCGCCGTCGACGAAGACCTGGGCGCGGTCGCCGACCCCGCGGGCGAAGTGCAGCAGGCCGTCGCCGTCGGTCGGGAGGGTGGTGCGGTAGAGCGCGTAGCCGGTGCGCTGCCCGAGCTCGTCCATGGTCACAGGCGTGTCGGCGCGCACGGCCGCCGCGAGCGAGCCGGCCAGGGGCAGGAGAGGCGCACGGCTGCTCAACTCGACCGGGGTGGGCGGAAGTTTGGCACTCGGGGACGGGACGGGCTCGTCGGGCACGGTGGCGTGGCGGGCGATGACCTCGCGGAAGGCGTGGTACTTCGGGCCCGGGTCGCCGCACTCGGTGAGCGCGGCGTCGTAGTCGTAGGACGTGACGGTGGGTGTGTAGGCGTGCTTGTGGTTGGCGCCGTTGGTGAAGCCGAAGTTGGTGCCGCCGTGGAACATGTAGATGTTCACCGACGCCCCGGCGGACAGCAGCCGGTCCAGGTCCGCGGCGGCGTCGGCGGCGTCCCGCACGTGGTGGGGGCCGCCCCAGTGGTCGAACCAGCCGATCCAGAACTCGGCGCAGAACAGCGGGTCTTCGGGCCGGTGCTCGCGCAGCCGGGCCAGGGACCGCTGGACACGGCTCCCGAAGGTACTGGCCGTCAGCACGCCCGGCAGGCTTCCCGCGGCCAGGTGCTCGGGGTCGGCCTGGTCGCAGGTGAACAGCAGCTCTTCGACGCCGCGGGAGCGGAAGGCGTCGGCGAGGTGCTTCAGATAGGCGCCGTCGTCGCCGTAGGCCCCGTACTCGTTCTCCACCTGTACGGCGATGACGGGACCGCCCGCCGCCGCCAGGTGCGGGCGGAGCGCGGGCAGCAGCAGGTCGAGGTAGCGGTCGACGGCCCCGGTGAAGCGGGGATCGCTGGTGCGCAGCCGGATGTCCGGGTCGGAGGTCAGCCAGTCGGGCAGGCCGCCGCCGTCCCACTCGGCGCAGATGAACGGCCCCGGACGCAGCAGCACCCGCAGCCCCTCGTCCTGCGCGAGCCGGAGGAACCGGGGCAGGTCGAGGAAGCCGTCGAGGACGAGAGGGCCCTCGGGGCCGGGCTGGTGGTGGTTCCACGGGATGTACGTCTCCACCGTGTTGAGCCCCATCAGCCGCGCCTTGCGCAGCCGGTCGGACCACAGCTCGGGGTGGACGCGGAAGTAGTGCAGCGCGCCGGAGATGATCCGGAACGGCTCGCCGTGCAGCAGAAATCCGTCGGACGTCGTCGTCAGGGCGGGCATGCGGGAGCTTCCCTTCTGGAGGGGCGGGAGTGCGGTCAGCCGGTCTGGGGAGGCGGGAGTACGGTCAGCGGGAGCGGGTGGCGCGGATCAGCCAGAGCGTGGCGGACAGGCAGAGCGCCGATACGCCGCACCCATGCCGACGGGGCCGGCTCCGACGATCACGACGGGAAGTGCGTCGGCCGAAGGCACCGTGGAAGCGAAATCCTCGGGTGCGTACTTCTTCGGATGAAAGTAGGTCGACATGGTCACGAGGCTTTCTGTGCGGCAGTGGTTTTCGGGATCAGTTGAGGTTCCGGGAGTAGCAGGATGGAAACCAGGCTGATCACGGCAATGATCACGAAGTAGACGGTGATGGCGAACGAGGTGTCGATGGCGGCGTAGAGCGCAGTGGCGATCATCGGGGCCAGACCGCCGCCGAGGATTGCGCCGATCTGGTATCCGAGTGACGCTCCGCTGTAGCGGATATGTGCGGGGAACAACTCGGCGAACAGTGCCGCTTGTGGCCCGGCGCAGCAGCCGAGCGTGAAGCCGAGGGCGATCATCGATACGAGCATCACCGGGACGATCGCCGTGTCGATCAGCGGAAAGAACACCGCTGCCGCCACTACCAGCGCGGTCGAACTGCGGATGTAGACGGTTCGGCGTCCGAGAGTGTCCGACTTGTGAGCGCTGAAAGCCATTCCCGCCATCCAGAACGGGCAGGATGCGATGAGGAGGAAGAGCATCGTGGTTTTGCCGAAGCCGAGTTCGGTCTCGCCGTACTTGAGGACGTACACCATGTACGCGTACGCAATTCCGTTGGTGGCGATGAAGGTTCCGCCGGCGAGGAGCACTGTCTTCCAGTGTCTGGTGAGAACCTCGAGAATCGGCATGGACTCCGCCGGTGCTTCGGACTTCGACGCGGTGAACTCGTCACTTTCCTCGAGGCCGAGACGGATCCACATCGCAACGCCCACCAGAACTGCGCTGAGCAGGAACGGGATTCGCCATCCCCAGGAGTTGAATGCATCGTCGTCCATGAAGGCGGCGAGGGGGAGGTAGACGAGATTGGCCACCAGTACGCCTGCGGGAACACCGATTTGTGGTGCGCTGCCGTACAGCCCCTTCTTGCCCTCCGGTGCGTTTTCGGTGGCGACCAGAACTGCGCCGCCCCACTCGCCGCCGACGCCGAGTCCCTGAACGAATCGCAAAGCCACCAGGAGTATGGGGGCAAAGACGCCGATGGCGGCGTAGTTGGGTAGCAGGCCGATGGCAACGGTGGCGCAGCCCATCAGCATCAACGAGGTGACCAACATGGATTTGCGTCCGATGCGGTCGCCGAAGTGGCCCATCACAACACCGCCGAGTGGCCGCGCCAGGAAGCCGACAGCGAAGGTGGCGAAGGAAAGAATTGTCGCCAGCGCGGGGTCTGCGCCCGAAAAGAACAGCGGCGCAAAGACCAACGCGGCGGAGGCGCCGTAGATC
>NZ_JBEOXI010000232.1:0-12731 GCF_040296465.1 Streptomyces sp. NPDC002130 | reverse complement strand
CAGTCCTGGGTCGCCTCGACCAGGTTGGCCGCCGTCACCAGGGGCAGCCCCGTGATGGCCGCGAGGTGACGGCGGGCCGACTCGGCGTATCCGGCAGGGGCATTGAGGCCGGTGCCGATCGCGGTGGCGCCGAGGTTGATCTCGTGGATCAGCTGGACGGCCTCGGCGAGGCGGGACCGGTCCTCGTCCAGCATGACTGCATAGGCGGAGAACTCCTGGCCCAGCGTCATGGGCACCGCGTCCTGCAGCTGCGTACGGCCCATCTTGAGCACCTCGCGGAACTCGACGGCCTTATGGGCGAACGTGTCCTGCAGGACGGACATCGCGTCGAGCAGCCCGCGCACCGCGAACACCGTCGCGATCTTGACGGCGGTCGGGTAGACGTCGTTGGTCGACTGACCGAGATTGACGTCCTCGTTGGGGTGCAGGAAGCCGTACTCGCCCTTGGCGTGGCCCAGCAGTTCCAGCGCCCGGTTGGCGACGACCTCGTTGGCGTTCATGTTGGTCGAGGTGCCGGCACCGCCCTGGACGACATCCACGACGAACTGGTCGTGCAGCTTGCCGGTGCGGATCTCCCGGCAAGCGGCGACGATCGCTGCGGCCTTCGCCGGCTCCAGCAGCCCGAGCTCCTCGTTGGCGAGGGCGGCGGCCTCCTTGACCGAGGCAAGGGCGTCGATGAGATGCGGGTACGCGGAGATCGGCGTACCGGTGATCGGGAAGTTCTCCGTGGCGCGCAGGGTGTGCACACCCCAGTACGCATCGGCGGGAACGTCCCGGTCGCCGAGCAGGTCGTGCTCGATGCGGATGACGGCGGTCATGGGCTGGGGGTCTCTCTCGGGAGGCATGGTGGGGGGGGGGCGCCGCCCGGGGCGGGGGGGGGCCACCCCCCGCGGCGCGGCCCCCCCCGGGGGGGGGGCCCCGCGCGACGGAGATGTGGCAGGTCAGGCGAGCTTGGCGGTCAGCGTGATGGGCGTCGCCTTGAGGGCCTGGCTGACCGGGCAGCCGACCTTGGCCTCGTCGGCGGCGGCCTGGAAGGCCGCCTCGTCGATGCCGGGGACGGTGCCCTCGACGGTGAGGTGGATGCCGGTGATGCCCTCACCGGGCTGGAAGGAGACGTCGGCCGAGGTGATGAGCTTGGTGGGCGGCGTCCCGGCCTTGTTGAGGATGTTGGAGAAGGCCATGGAGAAGCAGCTGGAGTGGGCGGCCGCGATCAGCTCCTCGGGGCTGGTCTTGCCGTTCGCCTCCTGGGCTCGCGAGGCCCACGTGACCGGCTGCTCGCCGATGGCACCGGAGGAGTCGAAGGTGACGACACCGCTGCCCTCGAGCAGGTTGCCTTCCCAGACGGTGTGTGCGGAGCGCGTGGTAGCCACGAGTTCTTCCTTTCGCGTGCGGACTCGCGTGCGGGCCCGTCTCCGGGCCCCGTGTCCCCCATCCGATCACACTACGGCTCAACTCACGCGGAGGACCTGCCCTCTGGCGGTGTGCGTGCGGCGCGGTGTGCGCGGCCTTGTCAGGCGGCGTGCTCCTCCTCGTGGGCCTTCAGCGGCACCTGCGGTCCGTTCGACTCGCGCAGCCAGCGCCGCAGTACCCGGTGCACGTGCTCGGCGCCGACGAGTTCCTCGCCCTCGCCGACCGGTGCGGAGACGCCGAGCGGGGACAGCAGGAAGGGTCTGCCCTGGGCGCCGCCCAGGCCGCCGTGGGAGCCGATCTGCTCCTCGAAGGCCAGGACTTCGCCGTCGGCCGGGTCGTGGAAGGAGTTGACCATGATGTCGGCGGTGTGCGGGAAGGAGTGCGTACGGCGTATCGCGTCGGCCGCGCCCGGGCCGAAGGGGGCGAGCAGGCCGGGGTCGTCGTCGAGGTCGGCAAGCGGGATCTCGGCGCCGTACGCGCCGAGGACGACACCGCCGTGCTCCTCGCTGCGGACCAGCAGGAAGCCGATACCGGGGTGGTTGGCGAGGGTCGGCAGCAGCGCGGGGTGGCGGGCGTCGATCTCCTCCTTGCTCATCCGGTGCGTGACGTCCGGGAAGGAGACCAGGCCGAGGTTGCCGGAGGCCAGCACGATCGGCTCGGAGTCGCGCGCGGGGCGGTGCTGTTCGCCGGTCTCCGCGACGGGGAAGCGCAGCGCGGCGCGCACGGCGGCGCGGGCCTCCGCGCCGCTGCGGGTGCGCTCGGCCTTGCGCGGTACGGGCATGCCGCAGCCGGCCCGCACCAGGTCGCCGAGCGTGAGGCCGTAGCGGGAGCGGAAGGTCTCGCCGGGGCTCTGGCCGTGGTCGGACAGCACGACGATCCGGTACGGGCGCGGGGCGTGCTCGGCGACGTTCTCGATCAGGGCGAGCGAGCGGTCGAGGCGTTCGAGGACCTTCTGCGCGTCCCGGCTCGCCGGGCCGGAATGGTGGGCGACCTCGTCGTAGGCCACCAGATCGGCGAAGACGGCCGTGCGGCCGACGAGCATGTCGCCCGTCACGGCGGCCACGACGACATCCCGCTCGACGACCGTCGCGAAGGCCCGGACGAGGGGGTAGAGCCCGCCACGGGAGACGCGGGGGCGTTGCTTGCGCAGGCTCGCGCGGGTGGACTGGCCGATCTCGCGGCCCACCTCGGCGATGAAGGAGAGCGCGGTGCGCACGGCGTTGGCCGGGTCGCAGAAGTAGGCGAAGTAGCCCGCGCGGGAACGGTTCTCCCGGCTGCGGCGGCGGGCGGCGATGGACAGCACAAGGGCCTGTTGTTCGGCGCCGCCGCTGAACAGGTTGCCGCGGCTGGCGCCGTCGACGGTGAGCAGCCCGCCGTGCCCCGCGTGCTCGACGGCGCGGCGCTGGAGTTCGGCGGCGCTGGTCGGGCGGTTGCAGACGACCACCTCACGGGTGTCCTTCTCGTACCAGCGGAAGGCGGGGACGTCGTGGTTGCTGCCGTGCAGGATGCCGAGCTGGCTGGCGCCGGTCTGGCTGGACCAGTCGGTGCGCCAGGGGGTGAGGCGGTGGGTGGGGCGGCCGCCGTCGCCGATGTCGAGCCAGCGGGCGACGGTGGGCATCAGGCCCTTGCCGACCGCGTCGAGCAGGGTGTCGTGGCCGACGCCGTCGAGCTGCACGAAGACCGTGCCGGGGCCGGCCGGTGCGGGCGGCCCGGACCGGCGGCGGCGGTCGGAGAGGCGGTAGAGCCTGCGGCGGTAGGCGTCGTCGTCCCGCACGGCCAGGGCGGCGCCGGTCGCGGACGCCACCGCGGACATCACGGCGGCGACGACGACGGCGGTCTCCGGCGCGGCTGCGCCGCGCTCGGCCGGGTTCAGGTGCAGGGCGAGCAGCAGCAGGGCGCCGTTGAGGAAGAAGACCAGCAGTCCCAGCACCAGCGCCGGTACGAGCAGCAGCAGCCGGACGAGCAGCGGCCACACCAAGGCCGAGAGCAGACCGAAGGCACCGGCCCCGAAGGCCGCCGTGACGGCTATGTCGGTCGCGCTGTCGCCGTTCTCCGAGCGGAGCCGGAAGTCGGGGAGGATGCCGGCGAGTACGAGCATGGTGACGGTGGAGACCGCCCATACGGCGACGCTCCGCCCCACCTGACTGGCGCCCCGCCGCCATCGCACGCCCCGCACGCCCCGCCACCTCACGTCCCTGGCCCGCAGCCGCGGCGGGCCCTCCCCCACAGTGTCTCAACGCCCGGCCGGGCGGTTTCGTCCCCGGGTCGCGCACCGGTGAGCGGACAGCGTCAGCGCCCGTCGTAGCCGGCCGTCGGCATCGACAGCCGCCGGTGCACGCACGCCTTCATCGCCGCGTCGTACGCAGGCTCCGCATGCCCCACCGTCTCCACCCGTACACCGCGCCGGGCGCATTCGGCGGTGAACTCCTCGACGGAGGCGAGCGCGCTCTCCAGGACCCGGCGGCTGGGCGCGACGAACAGGTCGAGGCCGGGCCGGACGCCGTCCCACAGCGCGCCGTGGTCGGGCCGCAGCCCGCGGACCAGTAACTCCCGGCTGACCACGTAGCCCCGCTCGGCGGCCCAGCGGGCGCACATGGCGTGCTGACTGCGGGAGTCGACGAGGAACGGATCGTCGTCCAGCTCCTCCAGCGGCGTCAGACTCGCGATCGCCGTGACCCGCACCGGCACCATGGCGTCCCCCCTCACCTCCGGTTTCGCCGCCGACCCTACTCCTGCACGTAGGCTTCGGGGAGTCGCGCGAAGGAGGCAAAGAAGTGCCGGTGGAGATCACCTGGTGGGGTCACGCCACTTGCACGGTCGAGGATTCGAATGTGCGCGTGCTCACGGATCCCCTGTTCGCGCGCCGGCTCGCACATCTGCGCCGCCGGCGCGGAGCCCTGCCGCCCCCGGGCGCCCCGCACGCTGACGTGGCGCTGGTGTCGCATCTGCACGCCGACCACCTGCACGTGCCGTCGCTGATGCGGCTCGCCGAGGGCACGCGCCTGCTCGTGCCCCGGGGCGCGCGCCGGGCGGTGCCGGGTCTGCGCCGGCTCACGCACCTGCGGGTGAGCGAGGTGGCGCCCGGCGACGAGACGCCGGTCGGCGACATCGTGGTACGGGCCGTGCCCGCGCTGCACGACGGGCGGCGGCTGCCGTTCGGGCCGCACCGCTCCCCCGCCCTCGGCTACGTCATAGCCGGCGAGGCCCGGACCTACTTCGCCGGGGACACCGGGCTGTTCGACGACATGGCCAAGGAGGTCGGGCCGGTCGAGGTGGCTCTGCTGCCGGTGGGCGGGTGGGGGCCGTACCTGGGCGAGGGGCACCTGGACGCGGGCCGGGCGGCGCAGGCGCTGGAACGGCTGGCGCCGCGCAGCGCCGTGCCGGTGCACTACGGCACGTACTGGCCGATCGGCATGGACGCCGTGCGCCCCCACGAGTTCCATGCGCCGGGGGACGAGTTCGTCCGGCTGGCGGCCCGGCACGCGCCGGCGGTTTCGGTGCACCGGCTCGGGCACGGGGAGAGCGTGCGCCTGGAGGCCGCGCTGTGAGCTGGTCCGCGCCTGTGGCGCTCGCGCCCCTGCTCGCCGCGTCGGCCGTCACACCGGCGTCCGTCGTTCCGGCGTCCACGCAGCAGGCGATCGGCTATCCGACGCTCTTTCTGCTGGTGCTGGCCGGGGCGCTGGTGCCGGTGATTCCGACCGGCGCGCTGGTGAGTTCGGCGGCGGTGGTCGCCGTGCACCGGACGGCGCCGTTCTCGCTGGCGATGGTGTTCGTGACGGCGTCACTGGCGGCGTTCCTGGGCGATGCGGCGCTGTACTGGCTGGGGCGGCGCGGACTGAAGTCGAAGAACGGGTCGCGGTGGCTGGAGGCGATCCGGTCCCGTGCGCCGGAGGACCGGCTGGAGCAGGCGCAGGAGAAACTCGCCGCGCACGGGGTGGCGGTGCTGGTGCTGTCCCGGCTGGTGCCGGCCGGGCGTATCCCGGTGATGCTGGCCTGTCTGCTGGCGGAGTGGCCGATGCGCAGGTTCTCCCGGGGGAATCTGCCGGCGTGTCTGGCGTGGGCCGCGACGTACCAGTTGATCGGGATCCTCGGGGGGTCGCTGTTCGCCGAGCCGTGGCAGGGCGTGCTGGCGGCGATCGTGCTGACCGTGCTGATCAGCGCGGTGCCGGCGGTGGTGCGGCGGGTTCGGTAGCGCCGTTGCGGGTGCGGTGGTTCTCGGGGTGCGGGTTCTCCGTGGTTGATCGCGCAGTTCCCCGCGCCCCTACGACACCTGCAGCACCTTTGACGCGCCGACCGGCATGTCCCACAGGTTCTCCCGGGGCAGGCCCGCCTTATCCCAGGCCGCGCGTACGCGCGTGAGGGGCTCCATGACCGGCTCGGCCGACAGGACGAACGTGGCCCAGTGCATGGGGGCCATCCTGGCCGCGCCCAGGTCCTGGGCCGCGCGGACCGCTTCTTCGGGGTCGCAGTGGACGTCGCGGAGCCACCAGCGGGGGTCGTAGGCGCCGATGGGCAGCAGGGCCAGGTCGATTCCGGGGTAGCGGCGGCCGATGTGGGAGAACCAGTGGCCGTAGCCCGTGTCGCCCGCGAAGTAGACGCGTTGGCCGTCCGGGTCGGTGAGGACCCAGCCGCCCCACAGGCTGTGGCAGGTGTCGGTGAGGCTGCGCTTGGACCAGTGGTGGGACGGGACGAAGTCGAAGCGGACGCCGTCCAGTTCGGCCGCCTCCCACCAGTCGAGCTCCGTCACGCGCGTGAAGCGGCGGCGGTGGAACCAGCGGGCGAGCCCGGCCGGGACGAACACCGGGGTGTCGCGCGGGAGACGGCGCAGGGTGGGGGCGTCGAGGTGGTCGTAGTGGTTGTGGCTGATGACGACGGCGTCGACGCGCGGCAGGTCCTCCCAGGGGACGCCGACGGGGGTGATGCGGGCGGGGGTGCCGAGGATGCGGCGGGACCACACCGGGTCGGTGAGGACCGTCAGTCCGCCGATGCGCAGTACCCAACTGGCGTGTCCCGCCCAGGTGACGGCGACGGTGCGGGCGTCGACGCGGGGCAGCGGAGCCGGGGCGTAGGGCAGTCGGGGGATGTCGGCCAGGCCCTGCGGGCCGGGTCTCACCGCGCCCTCGCGGGCGAAGCGGGCCATGGCCTTCAAACCCGGGAGCGGCGCGGTCAGCCGGTCGTGGAAGGTGCGCGGCCACACCCGCCGCTCGGCCAGCGGCCGCGGTTCGGCCAGGGGCGGATACCGGGGTGCGAGGGGCGACGGGAGCACGGGCTCGTCGGCTGCCCGGGTGGTCGCGCTGGTGGTCGACTCGAACTGCTGCGTCATCGAGGAGGCTCCCATCGCTGAGCGTCGTCGCGGAGATCGTCGAAGACCGACTTCAGTCGGATCAACGCGTGGTGCACGTGCGGCAGTTCCAACGGTGTGGGTGAGGTGAGGCATTCCGCGCGTTCCGCGTCGGAACCGGCCACCAGTGCGCCGGTGGAAAGCCGCACGCGCGGGGTTTCGAGGTCGTCGCCGAAGCGGTGCCCGCCCGGGGCGGGCATGCCGAGGCGTGCGGTGAGGAAGTCCTCGAGTTCCTGTGCGTCGCCGATGCCGTGCGCGGTCAGCGCGGGGCTCAACGGGGCCAGGTCCACGTACAGGTGGCGGCCCGACCGCGGAGGCCGGGCGAGGGCGCCCGCGGCGACGACGGCGGTGTGCGCCGCGGCGGCCAGGAGCGCGTGCAGGCGCACGGCGGCCGCCACGCGCGCGGTGACCGCTTCCGGCTCCCCTAGGGCGTACCCGGCCGCAGCGGCGACGGGCGCGGCGACGCGGGCGTCGAGGGCGGTGAGGACGTCGAGGACGCGCGCGTGGAGGCCGGCCCCGTCCTCCCCGGCCGGGAAACGGGCCACGGCGGCGGGCCAGCCGGCCGGGAGCAGGGAACCGGCCAGGTCGGTGACGACGGTGACCCGGTCGGGCACCATCTCGGCGGGGCTGAGCAGCACCGTCTCGCGCGGGTCGTGCAGGGTGTCGCGCCAGGTCTCGTCGCTGACCAGGTGCAGGCCCTCCCCCTGGGCGGCCTCTACGGTCTCGTGGAGCAGTTCCGGAGGGGCGACGGTCGCGGTGGGGTCGTCGGCGACGGACAGCACGAGCAGCCGCGGGTCGCCGCCCTCGGCGCGGACCCGGCGCACGGTCTCCAGCAGGGCGTACGGGTCGGGTACGCCGCCGCTCTCCGGCGGGGTCGGCACAGGGAAGGCGGGGCGCCCCAGCAGACGTGCGTACGGCGCCCACCAGGCGGCGCAGGGTCTCGGCACGAGGACGTCACCGCCGAGGGCGGCGGTCAGCGCGAGCAGCAGGGCGGGCGCGCCCGGGGCGGACGCCACCCGGTCCGGGTCGCAGCGCAGTCCGCGCCGGTCCCAGTAGCCGCAGGCGGCCTCGCGCAGGGCCCGGCCGCCGCCGACCGGCTCGTGGCCGGCCAGGGACGCCGCGGCGGCGAGCACCGCGGACAGCTCCGGCAGGACCGGCAGCGCGTCCTCGGGGAGCGGCGGCCCGAAACGGACGGGGCCGTGACCTTCGGGGGCCGTCCGCCGCATCCGTACCTCCGCAGTGCCAGTGCCTGGTGCCGCCCTGTCGTGCCGCCCTCGACGCGTGCGCCGTCCGCTGCCCGCTGCTCCTTGCGGCGCGGCTCGTGCCCTCGGCCACCGAGTACCCCGGGTGCCACCGCGCCATGGGGGCCGGCGGGGTCGTGATGGTCACAGCATGAGCGGGCCCGGCCGGGGAAGCCGTTGCCGTCCGGGGCGGTGGGCCGGGCCCGGCAGGTCAGCGGTAGGGGTCGCTCTCCCGGTTGCGCAGCCGGTGCACGGCGGCACCGAAAGCGCCCGCGATCAGGACCCCGCCCGCCACCAGGGCCGGCACGGAGTCGGTGAAGGCGCCGCCGTCACCGGCCCGTACTCCACGCTGGACGGCCGCCGGCCCGCACTCGGTGGGCTGCGGCTCGCGGTGGTGCGAGGGCTCGGGGCAGGGCTTGTGGGTGGGCGGGTGCGTGGGCCGGTGCGACGGCTTGTGGGGCGCGGACCCGTGGGTCACGGTGAACGTCGCGCTCCACGGTGTGCCCTCGCCGCCGGGAGCGGCCGGGCAGGTGCCGTCGACGGTCCACGCCGAGTCCTCCCCCTGGGCGTCGGGGTCGTCCTCGAAGCTCTCCGCCGAGGCGATCAGGGCCGTGCCGCGGTAGGCCGGGCCGGACACCTCGTCGTCGTTGCCGGTGACCCGCCGCAGCGGCACCGTGCCCTCGTCGAAGGCCATCGAGGTGGCGTCGATGCTGTCGGGCGGCGGCCCCCCGGTCGGGTCGCAGCTGACCGAGACGGTGAGCGTGCCTCCGGGCTGGACGGTGGCGGGACTGACCTCGGCGGCCGGTTCGGAGGACTCGGCCGGCGCGAAGCCCACCAGGGCTGAGCCGGCCAGGACGGAAACGGACAGGGCGTACAGGCTGCGGCGCATCGAGGGGACTCCTTCGGTGGTGATACCCCTCTGCCATGACAGCCAGGCCTCTATGGCGTCGCGCGCGGCCAGGCCCCATTGGCGGGACAGTGCCACTCAACCGGGTGAATCGAAGCGGCCCCGTGCGCGGGGCCGTATCGATGTGCGGCTCCGCCGCGCGGGCTCGACGAGCCACCACGGGCCCGCACCCGCACCGTCCGCGTCAACCCTGCCGCGCTAGGCGACATCCCGCATGACCTGCTCCCGCACCCGCCCGCAGCACCGGCTGATCAGCCGGGACACGTGCATCTGCGAGATCCCCAGCTCCTCGGCGATCCGGCTCTGCGTCATGTCCCCGAAGAACCGCATGTAGAGAATCGCCCGCTCCCGCTCGGGCAGGGCAGCCAGCCTGGCCTTCACGGACTCGCGGTCGACGACCGTGTCGAGGGCCGGGTCGGTGGATCCCATCGCGTCGCTCAGGGAGTACCCGTCCTCACTGCCGGGCAGCTCCGCGTCCAGGGACAGCGCCGTGAAGCTCTCCAGCGCCTCCAGGCCGGCCCGGACGTCCTCCTCGCTCATGTTCGCGTGTGCGGCGAGCTCGGCCACGGTGGGCTGCCGGCCGGAGATGCTCTGGGACAGGTCCTGGCCGGCGGCCCGTACCCGGTTGCGCAGATCCTGGACGCGACGGGGCACGTGCAGGGTCCACATGTGGTCCCGGAAGTGACGCTTGATCTCGCCGGTGATGGTCGGCACGGCGTAGCTCTCGAAGGCGTTGCCGCGCTCGGGGTCGTACCGGTCGACGGCCTTGACCAGGCCGAGGGCCGCGACCTGGCGCAGATCCTCGAAGCTCTCGCCGCGGCTGCGGAAGCGTCCGGCGAGGCGGTCGGCCATGGGCAGCCAGGCCTCGACGATCTCGTCGCGCAGTGCGTCGCGCTCCGGGCCGGCGGGCGTCGAGGTGAGCCTGCGGAAGGCCTCGGCGGTGTCGGGGGCGTCGTCGTGGGGGTGCTTCTTCGCGCGGATTCGGGTCGGCATCATGCGTCGCAATTCCCTTGAAAATGCTCTGGGCCGGACGGTCACCGTGGAAGCGCATCCGCTGTGGGACAGGGCCTCGGTGGCGGCGCGCGACGCCGCTCCCACGGGCGTGCCTCCTGTCCGAAGCACTCCAGGGCGCCTGCCCCCGGCCCCCACCCGCAAACCCGGAGAGGTTTTCCGCCGTCGCGCAGGGTGACTCGTACGGCTGTCTCTTGTCCCCATACGTCCGGGAGGTCGTACATGAGCAGCAAGGTCGCCGACCACGTTCTGTCGAGGCTGCGCGAGTGGGGAGTGGAGCAGGTCTTCGGCTATCCGGGCGACGGCATCAACGGCCTGCTCGCCGCGTGGGGCCGGGCGGAGAACGAGCCGCGGTTCGTGCAGTCGCGGCACGAGGAGATGTCCGCGTTCCAGGCGGTCGGCTACGCCAAGTTCAGCGGCCGTCTCGGGGTGTGCGCCGCGACGTCGGGGCCGGGCGCGATCCACCTGCTGAACGGCCTGTACGACGCCAAGCTGGACCATGTGCCGGTGCTGGCGATCGTCGGCCAGACCCACCGCACCGCGATGGGCGGTTCCTACCAGCAGGAAGTCGATCTGCACACGCTGTACAAGGACGTCGCCTCCGACTTCGTGGAGACGGTGACGGTGCCCGAGCAGCTGCCGAACGTGCTGGACCGGGCGATCCGCACGGCGTACGCGCGGCGCTGCCCGACGGCGGTCATCATCCCCGGCGATGTGCAGGAGCTCGACTACACGCCGCCGACGCACGAGTTCAAGATGGTGCCCTCCAGCCTGGACCGCGGCTCGTGGACGGCGGTGCCCTCGGACGACTCGGTGCGGCGGGCCGCCGAGATCCTCAACTCCGGTGACAAGGTGGCGATCCTGGTCGGCCAGGGCGCGGCCGGCGCGCGGGCCGAGGTGGAGCGGATCGCCGAGCTGCTCGGCGCGGGTGTCGCCAAGGCGCTGCTCGGCAAGGACGTCTTGAGCGACGAACTGCCGTACGTCACCGGGTCGATCGGCCTGCTGGGCACCCGCCCGTCGTACGAGCTGATGCGGGACTGCGACACCCTGCTGACCATCGGGTCGTCGTTCCCGTACAGCCAGTTCCTGCCGGAGTTCGGCAAGGCGCGGGGGGTGCAGATCGACATCGATCCGCACATGATCGGGATGCGCTATCCGTACGAGGTGAACCTGGTCGGTGACGCGAAGGCCACGCTGGAGCGGCTGATCCCGCTGATCGACGAGGGACGCGGGCGCGAGTGGTACGACACCGTGTGCGACAACGTGACGCGCTGGCGTGACGTCATGGAGCGCCGGGCGAGTCTCGAAGCCGATCCGATCAACCCGGAGTACGTGGCCCGCGCGCTGGACCCGCTGCTGCCGGACGACGCGATCGTCACGTCCGACTCGGGCTCGACGGCGAATTGGTACGCGCGGCACCTGACGATGAGGCCGGGCATGCGCGGTTCGCTCTCCGGGACGCTGGCGACGATGGGCTGCGGGGTGCCGTATGTGATCGGCGCCAAGTTCGCGCACCCGGACCGGCCGGCGATCGCCCTGGTCGGGGACGGCGCGATGCAGATGAACGGGCTGGCGGAGCTGATCACGGCGGCCAAGTACCGGCACCTGTGGGAGGACCCGCGGCTGGTGATCGCGGTGTTCAACAACCACGATCTGAATCAGGTCACATGGGAGCTGCGGGCCATGGGGGGCGCGCCGTCGTTCCTGCCCTCGCAGGAGCTTCCGGACGTGCAGTACGCCGCGTTCGCCCGTTCCCTGGGGCTGACCGGCATCCGGGTGGAGAAGCCGCAGGACGTCGAGGCGGCCTGGCGGGCGGCGCTGGAGGCGGACGGTCCCGCGGTGGTCGAGTTCCTGACCGATCCGGCTGTCCCACCGATCCCGCCGCACGCCACCTGGGACCAGATGGAGGCGACCGCCGCGTCGGTCCTGAAGGGCGACGCGGACCGGGGATCGATGGTCAAGCAGGGCTTCAAGGCGAAGGTGCAGGAGTTCCTGCCGGGGCGGCAGAAGAAGTGACCACCGCGGTGGTGGTCGAAACGGCGGCCGGTTCACGCCGGTCGGCGTCGTCCTGCGGCAGCAGCAGCTCCTCGTAGCGACCCAGCACCAGCACCACTCCGAGCATGAGCAGCGGGATGAGCACAGCGAGCAACGCCATGACGTGTCCTTCCCCAGGGAGGTGTGGGGGGGTGTGATCCGGGTCTCCCGCAGGGCACGGCGCAAACCAGTGCGGACAGCGGCGATCGGGGCCACGGAACCTGTGTCGCCCTCCGGTGTTCGGGTACGCGGTGCGGGCCCCCGAACGTCTGGAGGGAGACATGCAGCGAGGCAGCGACCGGCTGAGCGTCCACCGGGACGACGAGATGAAACACGAACTGCAGGGTCTGCTCAGGTCCGGGCACCCCACGCGCAGTGAGGAGTGGCACGACCCGGAGCCGGCCGCCGAGGACGACCCGGAGGTCGCCCACGGGCCGGTGACGCCGAGCCGTGCGCCGACGTCACTGGAGTCGGTGCGGCTGGAACTGGCCCGGATCCTGGGTCGCAAGGCGTTCCCCGCGAGTCCGCGTGAGCTGACCCGCGAGTTGCGCGGCCATCAGGCGCCCGACGCCCTCGTCGAGGCCCTGGAGGGGCTGCCGCGCCAGGAGCGCTACGGCAATGTCCAGGAGCTGGCCCAGGCCCTCGTCCGGGCCCGTGAGACCGGTCCGGAGGAGTACGCGTAGGCACCGTGTCGGGGGCACCGCGGCCTTGCTTTTCTCGACACGGCGCCGGACATCCGCGACCGCCTGTTCCAGAGTCAGCCCCTCATGAGTGATGAGACTGATTC